>JAQUON010000067.1 GCA_028717045.1 Candidatus Omnitrophota bacterium
ATTTCTTTGTCTCGTGAAGGTTCAAACCTGTATACATACCTCTCCTCCTTATAACTGTACGATTGCCAAATCGTTGTTCTTCTCAAGGCTGCCGTTTGCCTGGTATTGTATCGATACCTGCACAAGACCGTCTTTATCGGATTTATCGATATCGATGATCTGCGCGCGGGGGTGATAGATTCTGAATTTGTTCCCGGACGTGGTGCCGATGGTGATATCAAGGACGAACTCCGTACCGGCGTGGTATTTTGTGCGGAAATCATACGTCGCGGCGGGAACCATTTCCAGGACCAGGGTGCCCGTTATCTTACGGGAAGTGAGTGCATAAGATAGGATCCCTTTTTCATCGGTAGGATCATCGCGCTGTGAGAGCTTGGCGCCGACATCGAATTCCAGGCTCTGCAGCATCGGCTCGTATGAGTCGATAAGCACGACACCGCTCTTAAATGCAGGCGGGTCGGTCTCTTCATACGCGACGCCTTCAAAGAATGTCTCAGCGCTTTGGCCGGCGTCAACGCCGCTAAACTCAAAATCAATTGTGCCAACTGTACCGGGAGTTAGGGCGAGTTTGGCGTTACCGCGGGCGCCTTTTATTTTTTCAAAGTAACCGTCCTGGTTGAAACCGGCGCTTAAGGAAATGATATTCTCAAGAATAGGTTCGTATGCGCGGCCTGCTGATGACGGGGTTGAAGAGGTTGCTGCGGTTGCGCCGGATGTGCCGCCGGTAATGGTCTCGCCGCTCTGAAATGTAGCGGTACCGAGATAGACAAAATAGATAGGCGAGGTCCCTGTGGCGGTATTAAAAATGACCCGGCCGGTTGCGCCGGATGTGCCGCCGGTAATAGTCTCTCCGTGCTGAAACGGCCCTCCTGTGACTGCGCCAATGGGTATAGACTTAAGCAGTGCAGACGCGAAGCCGCATGCTTTGAGATATTTTATCCAGTCGGGATCTGTCGTGGCGGTACCTGAACCGCGGATCTGTACCTGAAACGATACTGTCGCGGGGATTTTGCCGATAAGCTGCGGCTGCGCTGAGCCTCCCGTGCGCGCGGGATTGCTTTCATGCTTATCCGGATTGGATTTAAACACGGGGTTAAATACGAGCGTCTTTGCGTCTGCGGCTGCCAATGTTTGAAGTGTGCCTTCCTGATCTTCCAGTGCTCCTGATAACTGCCTGCGTTCGGTTAACATGTATCCTCCTTTTTAGGTTGCATGTGAAAGTTTATATTCTTAAAGCTGGGTCTGTCTGTTTATGTTTATACAGGACCTCCAGCTCGATCATTAATCCGCAATGAGGTGCTCCGTCAACTGTTTCGAATGGGGTAATGGCACGGATACTGGTGTTTTCCGCATATCCTCCCCAGGTATAGTTGGCAGCGATGGCCTTCTCAATATCTAAGAGCAGGCTGTCCAGAACGGTATCGGTATCTGAGGTGTCGTCATCATCCTGCCGGGTCCAGAGATCTATAAAAACGGTTAGTTTAGCGGTTGATTGCGGAAAAGGATGAGGTTCTTTTTCTTCGCGGCCGGCGCTGATGATAGCACAGGGTACCGTGTTTAAAGAATTGCCTTTTTGCTGCCATCGCTGCACGCTGGCAAGGTCATTATTATATCCGTTCTCGATGGTGATAAGTGCAAGAGCGGTTTTGAGTGCGGCCAGGATGCTTTCCCGCCGTGAGGTGCTCATACCAGCCCTCCTTTTTGTAGTGCCTTGCCGATACTTTTATTAAATACCTCCATGCGGTAGCCCTCCATGCGGTCCCAGGTATTGACGAGGCGCAGGCGCGGCTGGATCCTGATCTGATTTTTTAAGATAAAAAGCGGCTCGGCGCGTTTGCCCTCTTTTTTCATTAAGAACATTTTGCCGCCTATGGCGCGCATAAAGAGGCCTTCTATTTTGATTTTGCTTGGGATATATGCCCGGCGGTAGTTTTCCATGACGGAATATTCCTTGCTAAGGCGGCCTGTGGGGCTTAATGCCCTTCCGATAGGTATTGCCATGGCCCCGGATTTAGCGCTGACAGTACCGCCGCGCTCAAGCAGAGCGGCGATTTTTGAACGGGTAAAAATGCCAAGCTGCATATCGAGCACGTCGCCCTTTCCCGGGTTGCGGTATACGCGGATTTGCCGGCCGATGCCGACTCTTTTGGTAGCAATGAAACGCCGGTCCTTCAGGCCCGTATTGACATATAGGGCTTTAAAGAAACCCTTGCGAATATGGTCCAGGGCGTCAAGGATCTCGACTTTTAGGTATCCAGGTGCCTGCTGTAAGGCACGGTCAAGGCGGCGGGCATCAATTCGGATGCCTTCTTTGTCTAAGTATCTGCCTGGGTCTATTTGTTTTTTTTGAGTCACTATCAGCTGCTCCTAATGAGTGATAAGAAGATGCCACATACCTTCATCTTGTCCGAGGATATCTGCCACTACCCACGAAACTGACGCATCTCCAATACGTTCCGGCAAGGACACAGTGTCGCCGCCTTTGTTAATCGAGATGACGCCGTTTTCGGCATCATTGGCGATTAGAATCTCAATTTGATTTACCAGTGTGCGGCCGGAATCTTCGCCGGAAGGGATTAAGCGTTTACGGTCTACGATAGCGGGGATCTGTTTCGCCGTGCCGCCTTTGGGGGTATATACAATTGTTTCAGCGAATTCGCTGGTGTGTAAAAATGTAAGGACCGCATCGTTATTGAGGCGTTCTTTAAAATTACTCATTATGATCCTTGAAGATTTCTTTTAAAATTAAGTAACCCCGGGGGCATATATTCGCCCCCGGGTAACATTACACTTAACCTATACTTAAGCGTCTACCTTCATAAGGTGCGCGAAGCTCGCATCAATGACGAGCTCGTCTACGTTCTGACGCACGCGGAAGACGTCGCTACGGATGTTGTCTTCGTAATACTGCTCAACCGTAGTATTTTCCGGGCTGTCGCCGACCCACAGCATGGATCTTCCCACGCACGGCTCTTCAAGGGAACCTTCATTAGTTGCGATACGGGCGACCATGGCATAATCATCGCTCCAGATATCGGAACCGCTGAAATCCTTGCCCTTATTAGAGGTATTCTTCACTCCTTTGCCGATCAAGATATACTCCACGCCAAAAAGCCCTTTCAAGGCATTGGTGACTGCCTCTTCGGTTGGAATGGTAGTATATTGGATCGCAGCCTTGATCGCAGTATTGCTTAATAAGCGGATCCTGTTCGTCTCGCTGAAAATCAAGGCATTGGGTTTCATGCCTGTTAAGGCCCGTACCTTTTCTTTTGCTGCCAAAACCTGGCCTATTACGTCGCTTGCGGCCGCATCCCAGGGAGCAGATGAATTATCGGTGTAGAGTGTTGCGCCGGTCCATGTGGACGTGTTAAATAATGCGGCTGCTATCCTGACCTCCTGAGCGATTAAAAGCAGGTTCAGGATCTGCTTGGTGCAGGCTAACTCTGCGTCAAAATCTGAAGCATAGAGCGCCCTTTCGCTTTCATCCAGGGCGTTCTCAAGGCCGTGCTCTTCGCAGGCAAATGACACATCCACAGTGATGACGCCTTCACGGTTGTATCCGCTTCGTTTGGCACGCTTCGTATTCACTGCGCGCGTTAAGCATTCCCTGGTAATTGCGGGGAATACGCCTTTTTGCACCTGGCTGCGGAAAAGCCTTAAGATCTGAGTGCCGATGAAATCCCCTTCCTGCGCGATGAATTCCATCAACGCGACGCCTAAATCAAGGCGTGGGTTTGTCCTGGTTCCAGATTGTTCAATACCCATGTGTATCCCTCCTCCTTTTGGTTACAATTGGTTATCGTTAGTCGTCCATTAATGCTTCGATTACCGCCCCATCTCCGGAAGCGGCTTCCAGGCCTTTTCCGAATTTATCCGTACCCGTAGATGAAACTGACACCTTGCCATCGGCAGCGCCATAGAGAGTCGCGCCGGCGGTAGTCGTTACAGATGCTTCGACTTCGACAGTGCCAGGCGAAGCTCTTTTCAGTTTTACCGCCACAGGCTCTCCGGAAGCGGCAGCTTCTAGGGTCACGCCGATGTAATCATCGGCTGCATCGGCATATTCCACCTGCGTACCGTAGCCGCTGCTCAGCTTGACGCGGCGGGCGCGCGCTAAAGCCTCACCCGCAGTAAAAGTTTTTACTCCATTGTCGGTATACATCTTTCTCTCCTCCTTTTGGTTAAGTTTGGTTATCGTTTGTTTTCTTTTGTTCTCTTAGGAGCCGTTGCGCTTAAGGCTTTAGTCATGGAGCATTTATGCTCTGCGGCATACGCCCTGGCTTTTTCAAGATGCGAATCCGGGGCGTGTGTAAGGTCGCTATCTGGCCCTGGCCCTGGATTGGCAGAAGCTTCCAAATCCTTAACCCTTTTTGCGCGCATAGAAGCAAGGGCGGCATCCACGGTATGTCCTTCATCAATTGCTTTTTCAGACAATGCCTCCATGCCCATATCCTTGAACTCTGCGTGCTCTGCTTTGACGATAGTGAGCACTCGCTCCCTTTCGTTCTTACTGGCCGCTTGCGAAGCTTCGCTCTGCAGGGTTGTGCATAAATCAGGGCGGGCTTCTTGCAACTGTTCCTTGGTTAACGTCTTTAAAGCGTCTTCCATAATACGTCCCTCCTTTTGTGGTTTATTGTTCTGGTCATCATCTATATCCACCCGATTCCGCGTATATCGTGTAAGAAACATCAGTGCCTTTTCTACTGCATCGGGATTATTGAGGAATTTATCTAAAAACTCCGTTGCTTTAGCGGATAATTCCACGCTGGAATTGAAAAATTTCCCAAACATGCCCTGTGTTGCTGCGGGATCATCCACGACATCGGAAGCATACAATTTGGTAAACCGGACTAGTGCCGGCAGTTCTTTGCCTTGTGCATCCTTTTTTCTTGTGCCGTCTTTTTCAAGGCGGTACTCGAAGTCTGCGTCAAATACCAACGAAGAACCGAAGGCCTCTGGGTCGGTTTCTGCAAGGTCCATCACGTATGTCGCAAGATCGCCATTAGGGGTCTTGTATGCGGTTTCATCAATCAATAAATCCGCTCTTACGATATCTTTATCTCTTCGAAAGTTCTGTGCGCGGCCCAAAAAGGTTCCTAACGCCTCTCCGCTCATATTGGGATGGCCGAAGCGCGATTTAAGGCCGATTTTGCTCTTATTGCCTAATTCGACTACCTGGTCCAGGGACATATCATCCATTTCCAAATCCCGGATGTCCTGATCATTCAACTGGCCTTTTGTAATGACTCCATATCCGAAAATGGCGCCTTTGCCTTTTTCATGTTTGAAATTTCTGTCTACTCCCTGGGCGGCTTTATCCAGGCCGCGGGCTATGCCCGCGCGCAAAAGTTCTTTGTTTGGCATCGAAGTTCCCTCCTTATTGTTTTGGTGATCATCCCAAATGCTATGGCACATTGCCACTGCCTGATCGGGATCCCTTCCTTCATCGTCAATCAGCTGCTCAGTGCATCGGTCTATAAAATCTGACTTCTTTTCTCCAGGCCTTGGCGTCGGCATTGTAGTGTGTTATAGAGTATGACCTTTATCGATTTAGGTTTTATAAGCATATTCTGCGGTACAATATGTAGAATGATTGCTTCATGGTCGTCATATAATTTATTTGTTTTTTTCTTGATTTTTTTCTGCATCATCGGCACTTTTTTGATCATCCCCTGGCGTTATTACTTCCTCAGGGCTTTGGTCTTTATCTTTAGAAGCATCCGGCTGCTGGCCGGCAGTATTGTCATTTTTTTTCGACGGGGTAAGTGTAATGCCATATTGTGCTTCAAGATCTTTGATTTTTTTCGCTTCCCGGGCTCTTTGCTCGAGATTTTCCTCCCAGTCCTGGCCTACGGCGGCGAGCTCATCTGCGAGGCTTGAGAGATTATTGTCAACGGCTTCGATTGAAGCCTTGATTTCAGATGCGGGGTCTACCCATTGCCAGCCGGGGCAGATCCAGCGCGTCTTTACATACGCATCCCGATTTTGGTAGAAATCCAGGATGGGGAGTTCTCCTTTGAGATATGCTTCTTCCAAAAGCAGTTCAAGGACCGGTTGGCCGAAATTTTCGGCAATGAATTTTTGCTGCATCATAAAGAAACGGCGTGCTTCCAGAAGTGCGCCGCGCAGATTGGAATAATTTGAACGCGAGAAATCTTTGGATAAAATTTCGTAGGGGATATTAAGCCCTGAGGCGATATCGCGCAAAATCCTGATCATAAACGGTTCGAAGGAAGGATTGGGGCGCGATGGATTAAAAGATTCTACCGATTCTCCTGTCTTTAAATACTCAACCATCCCCGGGCTGAGCTCTTCGATTTGTTTCTCGGATCCTGAATCATATTCTGATTTAGCGATGGCATAATCCATGGCGTTATCTCGTTTTACAAAAAGTGCAAAGCATGCCGCCACGCGCGCAGCTACTAATTCAGCTTCCATATATTCAAAGCGATCCTTAAAGAGGTTGATTACTGGCGCAAAGAAAGGTTCGCCGCGAGTCTGGCCAGCGCGTAAGACATGGAACAAATGAAAGAAATTCACTACGTCATCATCTCTGCGCGCGGGATAACGGACATAATCTTTCGATAAATTGCTAAAGCTTTTTGTGCCGTAAGAATAATCTCCGGGATGAGTTTTCTTAATCCAATAGGCCAGGGGTTCTCCATATTGGCCGATTTCCACTCCTTTACGTATCTCTTTATTCGATACTTTGTCGGAAGGGGTATCCATACGATCGGCTTCGATAGTTTGTAAGCTAAGGCTATATGGCCTTTTGGGATTAGTAATACGTAGAGGTATGACAAGCGCTTCGCCATTCATTAAACGTGATCGTTCTACCAATTCTTCGATACCGAAGTAATTCAATTTACGGCTGGCATCGGCATGCCCGATCCAACGTGCCCAAATACGCTCGATTTGACGCTGTAATTGGTCGGCATATTCTTCGTTGATTTTTAAAGTTTCTTTATCGATTCTGCTTTGAGGCTTGATGCCGGTACCGATAATATTGATGACGATCGTATTGATAGCTCCGGATGCGATTGCGTCATTACGTATTAAATCCCTGCTTTTTTCGCGTAATTTACTGAGATCGGTTAATAAATCCTCATCCGCAGACCCGCCGCCGGGTATCCATGATCCGCGCAGACGGCCTCCTTCTGCCCCGCGGTATGACCTGAACATGGTTTTTCCGATAAAGCGGAAATAGCGTCGTTTCGCAGCATGATAGGGAGAAAATACTTGTACGACATTATCGATGCCTTCAGATACACGTTCCGTAAAGTTTTTAGTCATTTTAATCATCCGCGTTTACGAATTTTGCATAATTACGCCCTTTACCGGCGGCGATATTAATTTTTTGTTCATAATAATCTTTTAGCTCTCTTAATTCTTTCAAAGTACAGCGTTGTAAATTACGATTTCCGATGCCATACGACTGTACGGCCCCGCCGTCCAAAAAGGCGGTAATTGCCTCGTTGATCTTGACCAGCATTTCTGCATCTGTGGCCGCGGTAGTTGAAGTAATGCTGGCAGTCATGGTGGCATTGCGGACACATTTATAACTTTTTGAATATTTGACATCTAAAGTTTGGTTATTGACTTCGACGATGTACGTCTCGTTTTCGATTGTAGGCGTAAAAGAGACTTTCCAGTTGATGCCTGCGACGAAAATGGCGGTACCGGAAGCAAACACAGAGCCGTCGCTTGCCTTATAAATTATGTAGGTAACGGTATTGGTGCTTATTGACTCGGGTATTTCACAGATTGCAGTAAAAGCTTGATTGAGGGTTATGTAGTCCATCTTTTCTCCAATAAAAAAGCCTGCTACCGCCGTTCGAACGGTAACAGGCTTTTTAGTGCTATTGGATTACTTACGAGGAGCGATCTCGCTTAGTAATCAAAATATTTTTTTATCGCTGTATCCGTATCATCCTTTCGATCCCTGAATAATTCCCGGCTTCCTTTTCGCCGTTGGTATAGTTGGTGATTTCCTGGAGTGTGCGCGTAGTTGTGTTATCTACGACACTCAGTGCTCCTTTGATCGCGGTTTTCTCGTCATTCGTCCAATCCCCTGTCCCCGAGGTCGGTATTATATTCAGCTTATTACCTACCGTTCCTGTGCCATTATAGGAAGCAAGGGTCGCGTTTAAGAGGCCGCCGGTAATATTGGCGATATCCCCTGCGCCTATGGTGGCATTTATTGACTCTGTCAGTGTCCGGTTCGCATAGCCCCATACGTCACTTGCGCCAAGCGTTGACCGCGAGGACACGGCCGC
>JAQUON010000068.1 GCA_028717045.1 Candidatus Omnitrophota bacterium
TGCTGTGCGGCAGGGAGGGGAAGTTGGCCTACAGAGATCTTACCGATGTAAGGTTTTTTATTGAGGGGAGGTTTGACTTACGCTATTGTCCTCAATGCAGCCTGTTTTGGCTTGACCCCCGGCCGAGTTCGGGCGATATGTCCGGGTTTTATAAGGATTTTTTAAAAGAAGAGCCCGTTACTGCCCAAGACGAGTTAAGATATCAGAAGCGGACCCTGGCGCGGTTACGTAACTGGATGAGGGAAGTCATTCTTTGCGGCTATTTCGGATATAGGAACATTCATGCGCGGCATAACCTCTGCGCCCTGGGTAAGTTTTTAGGCGCGTTCCTTTCTTTACGCGCAAGGGCAACGTACGATTACGGCGCATTCTTTCCGAGGCGCAATAATAATCCCGAGGCGCTTATTGTAGACGTAGGCGCAGGCAATTGTCTTTATGTGTCGCTAATGAAAAGTTATGGATGGAAGGTTATGGGCATAGATCCTCATCCGGACTCAGAGAGTAAGTGCCGAAGCGCCGGTATCCCTTTTTTTAAAGGCACGCTGGAAGAGGCACAATTGCCCAGCAATAGCGTTGACCATCTTACCATGCTGCATGTAATTGAGCATGTCTATGACCCTGTTCTTACGATTAACGAATGCTACCGCGTGCTTAAGCCCGGAGGCAGGCTCCTTTTGCGTACTCCTAACGTAGGGAGTTTGGGCCACTTCGTATTCAAGGATAATTTTTATTCGCTCGATCCTCCGCGGCATTTATTCCTATTTACCGCAAAAAGTATTTCTTCGCTCGTCAAGAAGGCTTCTTTCAGGGCAATACACATACGGTTTCTTAAGGCAAGAAGCCGTAAAATATATTTACGCAGCATTTCAATCCTTAAGAAACGAAATACCGCAAATCCCACGAGCCTGGACCGCCTGTTGAGTGTTTTTTTTATGTCAGTTGAATCTTTTTTGTCTCTTTTGGGAGTACAATGCGCTGAAGAGCTGGAAATAGAGGCTGTTAAATAGGTTAGTGATAAGGAGAGGCCAAATGCAAAATGGGTGTGCACAGAAAAAACCAAATCGGATTAAGCTGTTGATAAAATGGGTAATCAGTGCCCCGCACTGCATACCATACATGGGAAAGGGGGTATATATTTCTCCTCTCGCAGAAATACGCTATCCGCGCAGGATCAGGCTTGCCGAATCCGTGGTTTTGGAACGGCATTCCCGGCTCTGCGCAAACGGCACAAATGCCGTTATTACCATTGGGGCGAATACAACGGTGAGCCCGTACGCCCTGTTAAAATCAAACAACGGCACGATTATATTAGGTTCACGGTGCTCAGTGAATGATTATGCCATACTGTATGGCTATGGCGGGCTTACCATTGGTAATAACGTACATATAGCCTCACATGCAGTGGTTGTGGCTTCCCAGCATGATTATGCAAAGCTTGAAACCCCCGATTTCAGTAAAGATATGCTCGGAAAGGGCATAAAAATCGAAGATAATGTCTGGATAGGGGCGCATGCGGTTATTTTAGACGGCGTAACTATCGGGACAGGTGCAGTAATTGGAGCCGGGGCAGTGGTGGTTAAAGATATCCCTCCTTTTTCGGTCGCCGTAGGCGTCCCGGCAAGGGTTATCAAAACGAGGCGATGAAGTGAAAATTTTATTAGCCGCACCCCAGGATACTACGGTCTTAGGCATAATCACCGGGTATTGCCGCGTTGCAATGGAAGGGCTGGGGCATTCGGTTGTAGGTTTTGATTTTCGGCTGCACCCTTATTCGCAGAACAAGCTCATTTCATCCTTAAAGGCATCGCTAAGGCCTTTATTCCCAAGGATGCCTTCGCCATACGATTTTTCTGCGGTCAAGTCTTCAACCGACAAAAAAATCAACCGGTCACTGCTTAATTTGGTTTCGCAAGAGAGGCCCGATATCGTCCTGGTTTTGTGCGGGGAGAATATTGCTGCTGAAACGCTAGAGACTATCCGGGGTCAATTCTTTATTCCCGTTGCGAATTGGTTCCATGATTCCCTGCTTGTGCCTTCAAGGAGGGCCTTTCTTTCGCAGCTGCCGCAGCACTACGATTATTTTTTTATAATAGACTCTCTTGACGTGCTTACGCAATTCCCGATTCAGGCAAGACAAATTGTAAGCCTTGCGCTTGCCTGTGACCCGAACGTGCATAGACCGGTTTCCCTCTCAATGCAGGAACGAACGTTTTATGGCAGCGATGTCGCGTTTGTGGGCACGGTAACACCCGAGAGGGAGAAGGTGCTTGAGGCGTTGAGCGGTTTTAATTTAAAAATATGGGGAAAATGGCAGAAAAAAAATAACGCACTGGCACGGTGTTATCAGAAACAGGATATCTACAGAGAAGAGACCGTAAAGGTGTATAACGCCTCTAAAATAGTACTTGATATACACACATTGTTTGGTAGAGAGCAGGCAATGTACAACGTAACCCCGCGCGTATTTGAAGTCCCGGCGTGCCGGGCGTTTCTTCTGACCAATAAGGTAGCGCAACTTTCTGATTTCTATGAAGAGGGGCAGGAGTTGGTAACCTATCAAGATATCGATGAACTCAAAAGACTCCTGCGTTGGTACCTGGACAATCCCGATGAACGGGCTGCCATCGCAGAAAAGGGTTTTAAGCGGGCGCACCAGCACCATACCTACTCCAGCCGGATGAGCTTATTACTTGCGAAACTCGCTGTTTCTACAAAGGAAACGTATGGATAACATTGCCATTGTCCATGAATTCCATGAGATTGCGGGGGCCGAGAACAGCCTTTTGTACCTTGCAAGAAATATAGATAGAAACCGGTTCAACCTTATTTTTATTCTTCCCAGGCAAGGCCAGTTTTGTGAAGAATTGGAAAAGATAGGGACGGAAGTGAACTTCTGCGAATTTCCAAGAATCAGGGGCATGGCCGGCGTAGGTAGGGCAACGCGGTTTTTGTCCGATTTCGTAAAGAAAAAGAATATCGGCCTCATTCATTCAAATAGTATCCGCACGCACATCTATTCGACCGTTGCTGCCAGGCGCAACAGGATCCCGGTGATCTGGCACCAGCGCAACCTGCTGGTTAATGAGTTGATTGATCCCGATAGCCTGTTTTCGTTTCTACCGGATAAAATCATTTGTAATTCCGCTGCGGTAGCGCGGCGCTTTGCGTTATTTGGATTCTTACCGAGAAGAGTAGTGGTTATCTACAACGGAGTTGATACGGCGCGTTTCAGGCCGGATGTTGGCGGCGAGAATGTACGCAAAGAATATCGCATACCTTCCTCGCAGACAGTAATTGGCATTGCCTCCAGGTTTCACGAAAACAAGAACCACGAGACCTTTTTTAAAGCTGCCAAGATTTTATGCCGTAGGTATCAAGACGCAGGGTCTTTAAAATTCTTAGTTGTCGGCGCAAGCGTGTTTGAAGAAGACAGGCAGAGGGAAGTATATTTGAGGGATTTTGTGCACAGGCAGGGAATCCAGGACAAAATAGTATTTACCGGTTTTCGCAAAGATATGCCTGAAGTATATGCGGCAATGGATATCTTGGTAATTAGCTCTTTTCGCGAGGCATGCGGGCGGGTAATTATCGAGGCTATGTCTTCTGGAAAACCGGTAATAGGCAGCCGCACAGGAGGCAACCGGGAACTTATTATTCACGGAAAGACCGGGATTGTATTCCCCCCTTCAAGTCCTAAAGCGTTGGCTGAAGCAATTGCGTACCTTGTAGAACGCAGGGATACTGCACGCGCAATGGGGGAGGCAGGCAGGAGGCGGGTTGAGCAGTATTTCGACATACGGATAAACGTAAAAAGAATAGAAGCAGTATACGCAGAATTATTAGGGAGTATTTGATGCAGAATAAATTATCGGCTGTGATACTTACTAAAAATGAGGAGCGCTATGTGCGAAACGCCCTTGAGAGCGTTAAATGGGCGGATGAGATAGTCATTATCGATGATATGAGCACGGATGCTACGCGTGGGATTTGCCGCGGGTATACGGACAAGATTTTTACTAAGGAATTAATTAATTTTAGCGACCAGCGAGAATATGGGATTAGTAAGGCTTCCTACGAATGGGTTCTTTTCCTGGATGCCGATGACCAGCTAAGCCCTCAGCTGCAGGAAGAAATAAGGCAGATGCTCGCTACGGGCACGGAATACAATGGGTTTATGCTGATGAGGATCTCAAGTTATTTAGGCAAATGGATTGCGCATTGCGGCTGGCGTGCTCCGCTTTTGTTGTTATTTAGGAAACACAAGGCACGTCTTGACGGCAGGCTTATCCATGAAAAGGTGCTGATCGATGGCAAAGTAGGAATTCTCAAAAATATAGTCTATCACCACTCCTATGATGATTTGTCGGAGCACGTCGTCAAGCTCGATTTCTATACGCGCCTGGAAGCAGAGGAATTATGGAAGAAGGGAATAAGGCTGAAAGGATTTGGGTATGTGCTGTATCTTTTTGTGAAACCCGTGTTTTCGTTTTTGCGCAAGTATTTCGGTTATCAGGGATACAGGGAAGGAATACGCGGTTTTCTCATCAGCGTTATGACTGCGTTAGTGGTATTGTTAAGCTATGCCAAATTATGGGAAAAGCAGAAAAATGAAGGACCGCATTAAACGCATTGTAAAAGGACTATACCTTGCCTTAAGGAAAATTTTATTTTTTCCCGTACTTATTTTCAGGAAGCCGCTGTTGCCTAAAGAAGGGGATATCAACACTATTTTGTTATTGCGGCACGACAGGCTTGGCGATATGGTTGTCTCAACCGCGGTATTCGAGGCTCTTAAGAGGCGGTTTCCTTCTTCGGTGATAATAGTGCTGGCATCAAGGAGGAATGCGGAATTAATCCAGAGTGACCCAGCAGTCGATGAAGTTGTCGTTTATCAAGGGCCGATCCGGTATTACAAAGAATTCCGTAGGAAGAAAATCGATTTAGCGATTGATTTATTCCTGACATACGAGTTGAAGCAGGCATTTTTGACTATGCTTTCGGGCGCCAGGTACAGGCTCGGTTTTGAAAAAGCAGGTAGAGAAGTATTCTTCAATGTAAAAGGCCCCGTAGTCGCTTCCTGCCGAAGCATGAAAGAGCAACTGTTGGAGCTGTTAAAACCCCTGGGGGTTTCCGGGGCGGGTATTGAGCCGAGATTGGTAGTGTCGCAAGAAGAAAAAGCCCTTGCATTTGATTACTTGATTTCGCGCGGGTTCCGCAAAGAAGATTTAAACATAGCAATACATCCCGGAGGTTTTTACCCGAGCCAGCGATGGCCGGTAGATAGGTTTGTTGAGGTTGCGAAACTCTGCATTAACCGCTATGGCGCAAGGATTATCCTTTTCGAGGATAAGTTCGATAAGGAACTGATACGCGGCATGGAAGAAAAAATCGGTTCTCGCTCTATAGCCAGCGGCGCATTATCCATCAGGCAGTTTATGGCTTCTGTGGCTCAGTGCGATCTCTTGCTTTGCAATAATTCGGGCCCCTTGCACATTGCTGCTGCGTTAGGCGTGCCTACCGTTTCTACCCTTGGCCCAACAGACAGAAACCTTTGGTCTCCAGGGGGCAAGAAGCACATAGTCCTTAGCGGCAATCTGCATTGCAGCCCTTGCAGCCGCATCAGCTGCGCACACCACGCGTGCATGGAGGCGATTTCGGTCGATGAGTTTATGGATGCCGTTGGCACGCAGCTAAAACGGATGGAAAAAGCCTGATATGGCCGACTATAAAGAGATCTTGGTGGTTAATCTCGGCGGGATAGGAGATTTATTGCTGTCTACGCCGGCTTTGCGCGCATTAAAAAAAAAGTATCCGTCGTCGCGCTTTTGCCTTCTTGTTGTTGAAAGGGTCGCCGAATATGCGCAAAGCCTTCCGTATATCGACGAAGTATTTACCGTGCACCTTAGGGGCATGATGTCCGCCTTGGACAATGCTGCCGTATTGTGGGGCCTGAGAAAACGGCATTTTGAGCTCGTCGTTAATATGCGGACTATGGTAAGCGCATCAAGCGCACTGAAGATGCGTTTTTTATTTTCCTTGCTGCGTCCTAAGCTAAAAGCGGGGAGGAATACGGACGGCCGGGGCGCCTTTTTTGATATCTCTATCCCGGAGACATACAGGGGACAGATGCATGAAATGGAATATGATATTGCGCTTGCCGAGAAATTAGGCGCAGCCGTCCAAAGCCGAAAAATAGATTTTGCCGTTAAAGGGGAGAGTGCCGATAAGGTAAACGGGCTTTTGCGCACATACTGTATCGGCGACAACGATTTCGTTGTTGGTATCCATCCGGGAGGAATGCCTTCCAGGAGATGGGGCGTTGCGCACTTTGCCCGGTTGATTGCGGAGATTGACAAGAAGAGGCCGTCGGTATTTATTATTACCGGCTCTGGGGGCGAAGGACGCCTTGCGCAGGCGATTATACGGCGTTCTCCCGGATTGAAGGTTTTGAACTTAGCAGGAAAAATTGGTATTAATGAGCTGGGGGCATTACTTAAGCGCTGCCGCCTTTTTATCACCAACGATACCGGCCCGATGCATATTGCAGCGGTATTAGGGATACCTATGTGCGCCCTTTTTGGCGGAGGCGATATTGTCCGGTTTGACCCGCGCGTTATTTCTTCGAATGCAGTAGTGCTTCGCGTACAAAAAAAGTGCGCCCCTTGCGAGAAATTTTATTGCCCGCACCCGCAATGCCTTCAGGAAATTTCGGTAGATATGGTGCGTGAGGCAGTTGAGCGTTTATTGCCGCCTTAAATAAAGGAGCGCTTTAGAAGAGTTATGAAGGGCCAGCCGTTGAAGCAATTATACTATAGGCTACACGACGCGTGTGCAAAAGACTCGACAAAAGGCCGTTATTCAAGCGGGTTCTGGCAGGATGCGGTAAGAGACAAGGCGCTTGCGTTATGTGCGCCATCCCGCGGGAATCTTCTTGAAGTTGGCTGCGGGGAAGGCTTATTCCTTATGCAGCTTGCAGGTAAAAATCAGGACTTAAAGCTGTGGGGTATTGATAACAGTAAAGATCGGATCCAGGAGGCGAAGGAAGAGGCTGTTAAAGAAAAACTGCCGAGCCTTGCGTTTTATGAGGCAGATGCTGCCAGCCTTCCTTTTAAGGAGAATTTTTTTGATACCGTTGTATGTATTAATGTATTATTTAATCTGCCTTCGTGGGATTGCGTAAAGAAGGTGTTGTTTGAGATGGCAAGGGTGTGCAAGAAGCAGGGCAGAGTGATTTTTGAATTCCGTAATTCCCTGAATCCCCTTATTGTGTGTAAATATTCGCTGGCCCGCTATTACGACGAAACCGTCAAAACCTTACCGCTTAGGCCTTATCGCTTTAGCCGGTTTATGCGCGTAGCCAAAGAATGCGGCCTTGAAATAGTAAATGGATATGCCATCGGATTCTTTTTCAGGCCCTTAGCCCCTATCATTATGATCGAGGCGGTGAAGAGATGATTGCAAAAGTCCCCATACTACGCACCCCTGCAGGATACAGGGATATATTGTGGTCATGCGTGCAGTCGCTGAATCCTTCTGTTGGCGAAAGGTTCCGTGCTACATTTTTGCGACAATTTACATTCGCCTGCGTAACGGGATCAGGGATTGCTGCGTTCTACCTTTTACTTAAAGCAGTAGCACAGCGCGCAAGGCGTAAAGAAGTGATTTTGCCCGCCTATACTGCCGCAAGCCTGGTAGTTGCGGTACAGAAAGCAGGGCTTATCCCTGTTTTGTGCGATGTATCGCTTAAGGACTTTAATCTCAGTGAAACAGATTTGTATAATAGGCTTTCAGGCCAAACCCTGGCAGTTGTCGCGGTGCATATGTTTGGTATAGGCGTCAGTTATATTGCAACCCTTAAAGGAAAGATCGGCCCTGATGCGGCATTGATAGAGGATTGTGCGCAGGCAATGGGTACGATGATTGATTCTTGCCAGGTAGGTACCTTCGGCGATGCAAGTTTTTTTAGTTTTAACCGGGGGAAAAACATTCCTGCTTCCGCAGGAGGGCTCATCGTTACGAATACAGAAGAGCTCGGCAGCCGTATTGAAAGGCTTTGGGCGCAGGAAGCGCAAAGGAACGTTATTTTCAGTAATG
>JAQUON010000069.1 GCA_028717045.1 Candidatus Omnitrophota bacterium
CCCCGAAGGCATGAAACGTAGAAATCCAGATATCAAGGTATCCGTAAGGAAGCAGTATATCAACGCGCTCCTGCATCTGGCGGGCTGCCTTGTCCGTGAATGTAAGCGCCAGGATCTCATCGGTCTTTGCCAACCCCTGAGCAAGCAACCAAGATATCCGGCGCGTAATCACCGTAGTTTTTCCTGTGCCTGCTCCCGCAATAATGAGGATCGGACCTTCCTTATGCGTAACTGCTTTCTTCTGTTCTTTATTGAGGCCGTCTAATATTTTATTCATTCGTGTAGTATTGAGTAGTAAGTACGATGTACGGAGTAAAAACGTAATGACAAATGTACAAAATTCAAATGACAAATAAAATACCAAATCACAAACAAGCTCCAAATCCCAATATCAAAATCTCATTTCAGGGCCTATGATCGATGGTCTATGGTCGATGGACTATACCTGCCTGCCGCCTGCCTGACGGCAGTCAGGGCAGGCAGGGACTATTGACTATCGACCCGCTTGGTTTTTCATTTAGAATTGGTCATTGGCCCTTTGGACATTGGGATTTGTTTGGGATTTTAAGTTTTGTCATTTGTCATTTGTGATTTATTTGACATTTGTCATTTGTGATTTGTCATTCCTGTCATTGGTGCGTTGGTATTTGTCATTAACGCGCCGTACTCCGTAGCAATACGCTGTACGCAATACGCACTACGAAATCTAACGAATTACCCCCCCACTGCGTACGCTGCTTACATTTTACCTTGACAATATTTCATTTTCAAGTATACTTTAGTGTCTAAGGTTGCATAAAAATTTTGAAACGGAGTCAAACTATGCTAAAAAAATGTGCGTTATGCGGAAAAGGGAAACTTATCGGTAAAAGCGTGGTACGAAAAGGGCTGGCCAAGAGCAAGGGCGGCACCGGCAGTAAAATTGTCCGCAGCACCAAAAGGGCATTCCTACCTAACCTGCAAAAAATGAGGATTCTTATACACGGCCATCCTCAGCAGGTGTTCGTCTGCAGCAAATGCATCAAAAAGGGTAATTTCACCAAGGCCTGATTATCGTTTAAAGAATATTTCCTTTACTTCAAGTATCGGGCTCTCTGCGTCGCGCCAATTATCTATTTTAGGGCTATACACCAGATCCACGGTAGGCGCTGCCTCGCATTGGCTGCGCAAGGATGCCATTTTAAAACCGATGGCCGGCATAGTAACGCTGCCGTCAGTGACCCAAAACTTCAGCGTTTCTCTCCCCAACACACACGCACTGCCTTTTATCCTTACATTACGGGTGTATAATAAAGGTTCCGGGTTGCCGTTTCCGAAGGGCGCAAGATACTCCAATTCACGGATCACCGTGTCGTTTACTTCGCTCAAAGCCACCTCCATATCAACATCAAAACGCCGCAGGAGGTCATCAATAGTCAGCTTTTCACGTGCAAAAAGATTTATTCTGTTTTTAAAGGTTTCGATATTGCCTCTTTGAATAACCAAGCCTACCGCATGCTTATGCCCTCCAAAATTCTCCAAAAGGTCGCGGCATTCACAAACTCCCTGGAATAGGTGGAAATTCTCGATAGAGCGTCCCGAGCCTTTACAGCGGGATTCGTCCATAGAGATGAGGATTGTGGGCCGGTAAAACCTGTCCGTAAGCTTAGCGGCAACAACGCCCAACACCCCCATATGCCAGCCTTCTTTCGCTACTACAAGTATCTTATGATCTTTAAAATTAACTTCCTTGTCGATTAACGCCTGCGCCTCTTCCAAAATCTCGCTTTCTATCCTCTGGCGCTGTCGGTTATGCCCTTCGATTATTTTGGCTAATCCTTCGGCCTCGCTCTTCGTTCGGCTCAACAGCAGCTGCAATGCAGTCTCTGCAGTATCAACGCGGCCGCTGGCATTAATGCGCGGCCCAAGTATAAAACTGATAAAGTGAGGCGTCATCCTTTTGTCTTTTATCCTGCTTGTTTCCATAAGGGCCAGGAGACCGGGCCGTTTTGTACACGGCAGGCGCATAAGCCCTTCCTTTACAATAATCCTGTTTTCTCCGGTTAAAGGGACTGCATCGGCAACAGTGCCGATCGAAACCAAATCAAGCTCCTCATTGAGCGGCTTGCCTGCAAGCGCTTGGCACAATTTATATACCACCCCCACTCCCGCCAAATCACGATACGGATACCCGCAGCGCCTTAGTTTCGGATTGATAGTAGCAGCTGCCGGGAAGGTGATAGTATCGGGCTCAACCGGCTCATGGTGGTCAGTAACTATCACTTTCACCCCGCCTGCCGTAAGTGCGCCGATATATTCGTGGCTTGAAGTGCCACAATCCGCAGTAATCAAAAGCTTTATCTTTTTGTCCCGGGCAATGGCGAGTATGTTCTTATTGAGGCCGTAGCCCTCTTTCACGCGATGAGGGATATAATATTCTGCGTCAATCCCCATATGCAAGAGGACTTCGCGAAGGAGCGTCAAAGAAGTGACGCCATCGGCATCGTAGTCGCTGAATAACAATACCTTCTCTTTGCGGCGGCACGCATCCTTGATAATCTCAACCGCCTTGTGCATATCGCTAAAACAATAGGGATCGTGCAGCCTCTCGAGTCCTCCATGGAGGAACCCTTCGGCCTCTTGCGCACTGGAAATACCGCGATTGACCAATAGCTGAGCGAGGATATACGAAATCCCCAATTCTTTGCATAAGCTGGCCTGGAGTTTCTTATTGGGCAGGTTGACGGTGAGTATTTTGTGGGTATGCATTGTCACATCTTCTGAGGCCTTGAAATCCCCAACAGCTCTAAACCCTTATCCAGGGTGCTGCGTATTCCCCGGATAAGATAAAGCCTTGCGCAGGTTAATCGGTTATCATCGGTAAGCACGCGGTGCCGGTCATAGAAACGGTGAAAAGACTCTGAAAGTTCTTGCAAATATACGGTCATCATGTAAGGATCAAGGGTTTTTACGCAGACTTTTACTATATAGGGGAATTGCCAAAGCGTTCGGATGAGCTGGAGTTCTTCCTTTTCTCTCAATAGCGTACAATCGGCGGCACCAGCAGGGCCGCTTTCTTGGGCCTGCCGCAGTATGCTGCTGATCCTGGCATATGCGTATTGTACGTAGTACACCGGGTTCTCGGATGTTTGCTTCTTGGCAACCTCAAGGTCAAAATCAAGATGGCTGGAAGTACGACGCATAAGAAAGAAAAACCTCGAAGCGTCAGGGCCGACCTCACGAAGGACTTCCCGTAATGTGATGTATTGGCCTTTGCGGGTCGACATTTCGACGAGCTTACCGTCCCTTAAGATAGTTGCGAGTTGCACGATAACAATAGAGAGAGATTCGGATGGATAGCCGAGCGCACTCACAGAGGCCTTAAGCCTGTGTATATATCCGTGGTGATCCGGGCCCCAAAGATTGATCAGCCACTGGAAACCCCGCTCATACTTATCGCGGTGATAGGCGATATCGGGCGCAAGATAGGTGTAGGAACCGTCGCTCTTAACCACAACCCTGTCTTTATCGTCCCCGAACTCGCTAGACTTAAACCAGAGCGCGCCGTCCTGCTCGTAGGCAAGGCCTTTTTCTTTTAACAACTCCAGTGCCTTTTGTATTTTTCCGCTCTCGCGCAACTCCTTCTGGCTATACCAATTGTCAAAACGCACGGAAAAATCATTAAGCTCCTCTTCGATGGTGCGGGAAATATCCTTTAAACCATACTCTGAGAAATCCCCGACCGCAAGATGCTCCTCCTTTATCCTCTTGGCCAGGTCAATTACATAATCGCCTTGATAAAAATTTTCGGGGAACTCTATTCTTTCCCCGGATAGTTCCTTCAGCCTTGCTTCGATCGAAGAACCCAGGATGGTAATCTGGTTTCCCTCGTCGTTAAGGTAGTATTCCCTTTTGACGCGGAATCCCGCAAATGCCAGGATATTCGCTAGCGCGTCTCCGACTGCGGCTTGCCTGGCGTGCGCAACCGATAAGGGGCCGGTAGGATTTGCGCTTACAAACTCAATCAGGACGCGCCGGCCTTCACCCAGGTTTGTCCGCAGAAAATCGTCTCCCGAGGAAACAAGGCCTTTTAAGTAATCACGGAAATAATCTTCGCTTAAGAAAAAATTAATGAACCCCGGTCCCTGTACCTTGACAGAGCGAAGGTATTTCTTCGCTCCCGTAGCATCAAGATGCGCCTTGAGGGCTTCTCGTATGCGCCTACCCAGTTCCAGAGGGCTTTGTTTCGTCTGGCTTGCAACCGTCATAGCCAGATTGCTGGAGTAATCTCCGAACGAGGCATTAGAAGGGATATCGAGGACCGCTTTTTCTCCAACGCCCTGCGGCAGAGAGCCCAAAGACTTTAACGCATCGCTGAGCGCATTAGTTATTATCGCTTCTATTGATTCTTTCATGTGTGTGCGTGTAACGTACGGAAAGAGACTTTTCTAAAAGAAGTGCCGTAGCGGAAATAGAGGTTATGTCTTTTTTGTGCGCCGGCTGATTCGTACCTTTTTGGCATCAGACCAAAGCCGCTCCAAAGAATAAAACTCTCTCATCGCCTTATTGAAAATATGCACTACCACACTGGAAAAATCCAAAACCACCCATCCCGATTCGTCGTGCGGCAGCGTTTTCGTGAGAGAGTTTATTCCCTGCGTACCTAATTCTTCCTGGAGTATCTCGGCAAAGGATTGTATCTGCCGTTGGGACTGTGCGCTTAAGACAACAAAATAATCGCAGAAATTGGCGACCGCGCGCATGTCCAAGACGACTACCTGCTGGGCCTTCTTATCCCTTGCGAGATTCGCAATATACAGAGCTAATTTTTTTGAATCTATGTGGACGCGCCTCCTCTTACTGTTTTCCTAAAATCTTATACATGCCGGTACCGCATTCAGGGCATTTGCCTTTGACGGCCAGTCTTTTATTCTTCATCGTTACTTTTTGCTCTTCTTTCATCTCTCTCTGCGTCTTGCACTTGACGCAATAGCCTTTTTCTGCCATTTCCTTCCTCCTTTTTGCTAACTCGGTTGTGTGATGAACTATGTATGCCTTTGTATTTTTTTTACCCAAATACGCGCCTAACGAAACAATAGTAACATATGCAACTTCGCCTGTCAAATCTTATTATTTCGGGTATTTCGCATGCTGTTCCTCGATCTCACCTACGATCTCCTCTAAAAGGTCTTCCAGCGTAACTAGACCGTGCGTCTTTTTCTGCTCATCCACTACGATAGCAATCTGGATTTTTTCCGATTGAAACTTCCTCAACAGCTCATTCACCTTAAGCGTAAGGGGCACGTAATAAGGCTGATGCAATAAATCTTGAAGGAGGAACAACCCTTTGTCGCGCAGGATATAAAGCAGGTCGTGCGCATGGAGTATCCCGACGATAGAATCAAGGTTGCCCGCGTACACAGGCAGCCTCGCATGGCCCTCTTCGATAAACACGTTTAAAACCTCATCCGCGCTCATATTCACGTTTAATGCGACCATTTTTTCTTTCGGCACCATCACATCGCCGACCTTGATATCGCCGAATTCAAAAATGCGGTAGAGCAGCTTGCGTTCTTCGTCGCTTAAGACCCCCTCTTCCTTTCCGATCTCTATCATCATCCTGATCTCTTCTTCCGTGATTAAGGGAGAACGCTTGGCGGGGGCAATATTGAGAAGGCGAAGAATAAAATTACTGGTAGCGGTAAATACGATGATAAGCGGATGGAATATCTTAATAAACGCCTCCATCAGGGGCGAGGTCAAAAGGGCGATTTTCTCTGTATGCTTGGTAGCCAGGATCTTTGGGGTAATCTCGCAAAGGATCAGTATGAAAAAGGTTGAGGCAAAAGTAGACACGATGACACCCCAACGGTAACCCAAGAGCTGCACGAGTATGCCGGTGGCAATTGCCGATATGGCAATATTGACAAAATCGTTCCCGATTAAAATTGCTGCGATGAATTTATCCAGCTTAGTAACAAGCCGCTGAATGCTCTGGGCGCGCCGCAGCCCTTTATTTACCATATGGCGCAGCCGTATCTTGCTTAAGCCTATGACCGCTGTTTCTGAGGCGGAAAAGAAAAATGAAATAAGCGCCAGAAAGAGCATAAATAAGAGGGTAATCGGCAACGATATAAAAACTTCAGCTGTGTTCATTGTATCCTCAAGATGGCCTCGATATCCTCTGAGCTTTCTTTCACCGGCCCGATAACCGCCAGATTAAGTTTTTCTTCCCTGAAAATAAAACGCGCCGCTTCGCGCACATCGCTGGCTTTAATGCGCCTGACCTCTTTTATGATCCCCTCTAGGGTATATACCTTATCCTGCGTAATGGCTGATTCGCCAATCCAAAGCATATGGTCAAGGGTATCTTCAAGTGCCAATTCCAGCTGCCCTAAATAAAAATCTTTTGCACGCATAAGCTCGCTTGCCTTGACTTGCGTTGACCTGATTGTATGTAATTCTGCCAGGATCACGGAAAGTGCCTCTTTAAGCTTTAAGGCATCAATGCCTGCATGGATCACAAACGCGCCCGTATCTTCAAAGCGTTTAACCTGAGAGCCTATCTCATACGCTAAGCCCCTCTTTTCTCTCAGTTCGTTGAAAAGGCGGCTTGACATATTAGCGCCCAGCAGTATGTGCAATAAATCCACCACAAACCTTAAAGGGTGCGTCCGACTGACGCCGTGAAACCCCAACGCAAGGTGCGTCTGCTCGGTATCTTTACGCAACAGGTCTACCCCGGGCTTTTGCTGGTTCTCTTGAGCCTTGGCAAAACCGGTTACGGCTTTTTTTTCAAGGCCGCCGAACCTATCCCGCGCATACCGCATGACTGACCCGTAGTTAAAAGAGCCGGCAACGCTTAAAAGGATGTTTTCTGCCGTATAGTACGTTTCTTTATATGCGCATATATCCTCCCTTAGTATAGCGCGTACCGACTCTTCGTTCCCCGCAATGCTCATGCCCAAGGGCTGATCTGGCCATAAAAGCCTGTCAAGTAAATCGTATACGTAATACTGGGGTAAATCCTTGTACATCTTTATCTCTTCTAAAATCACGGCCCTTTCTTTCTTGATTTCTTCGCTCGGCAGCAGAGGAAATAATACCATATCAGATAATATATCCATTGCTACCGAAAGGTATTGCTTGGGAATCTTTACCAAATAACAGGTAAGCTCTTCGGAGGTAAAGCCGTTCAGCGTCCCGCCTACCCCTTCAATCGATTCTTTAATCCTGCGGCATGAATAACGCCTGCTTCCTTTAAACAACAGGTGTTCGATGAAATGACTTATCCCTTTAAGGGGAGGCTTCTCGTAGCGGCCGCCGACTTTTATCCAGATACCAAACGCGACGGATTGCATATGCGCCATAGGCTCGGCAACGATCGAGAGCCCGTTGGAAAGCATTGTTTTCTTATACATTCTTCAACTCCCGGACAAAGGCGGCCACGCGCTGAACCATATCAGGGCGCGTGAGGTTTTCTTTGATTTTTTTTATGATAGCGCTGCCCACGATGACGCCATCGGCAACCCGATACACCTGCCTTACCTGAGAAGCGGCGGATACACCAAAGCCGATGCAGACCGGTTTTGTAGTCATGCGTTTAATGCGGCGTACTCGTTGCGCTAAGCCTCTGACCATGCTGGTTCTGGGCCCGGTAATGCCTTCCAAGGAAATATAATAAATAAACCCTTTGGCACTGGCTGCAATCGCCTTACTGCGCGCCGGACTGCTTGTCGGCGAGATAAAAGGTATGATTTCGATACCTGCGCGGCGCGCTACCGCAGCAAATACCTTTCCTTCTTCAAAAGAGATCGGAAGAG
>JAQUON010000070.1 GCA_028717045.1 Candidatus Omnitrophota bacterium
TAATAATTTCCTTATGCGCCCTTTAAGGTTTACTCAATATCAATCAAGCGCAGGCATCGCACCTTACCAGTACCTGATTGACTATGTGAAGCAGAAAGGCGGTCTGACGTTTTGGGCGCACCCGGAAGCAGAAAACCGGCAAGATTTAGGAATGTTTGGAGTTGAAACCAGGGAGTATACAAACGATCTTATTCGCACAGACGGCTATACGGGCTTTGCTATTTTTTACGAAGGGTATAAAAAAATCGGTTGCACCGGATGCGCCTGGGATGAGCTTTTGGTAAGCTACTGTAAGGGAAGGCGCAAAACTCCCGCCTGGGCAATCGGAGGGCTTAGTTTTGATGAAAGCGGCAGCCTCGAAGAATACTTAAAGGACTTGAAGACAATTGTGTTGGTGAGGAGGTTGAGTAAAGAGGAAGTATTAGGCGCGCTTGCCAGCGGCAGGATGTATGTAGCGCGAGGAAGCAATGCAGGCGGTTTTGTGCTCGATGAATTCTCTGTAACAGCCACCCCTTCAAACGAGCTGCAAAAGCAGACTATGGGAGAAACCCTTGTATTAAAAGGCAGGGCTGCCGTTATTATTATCAAAGGAAGATTTTTACATGGACAGGAGTTTCCTCTTAAGATACAATTAATCAAAGACGCAAAGGTCATCAAGACGTTCGAAGCTGCTTCTTCGTTTGATATTGAGTATCTTGACGAGGCAAGCAGGGGTGAGAATAAGAAGTCGTATTACCGGGTTGAGTTTCAGGGGCGCGACCTCACTGCGGTTACCAACCCGATATTCACGGATACCGGGCTTAATTAAGAATGATTCTTTCCCTCCATCAGCCGCACTATTTACCGTGGCTCGGCTATTTTCATAAAATTGCCGCAAGCGACTGTTTTGTGTTCCTTGACTGCGTCCAGTATAAACCCAGGGAGTTTCAGAACCGCAATAAGATTCGCACTGAAAATAGTTGGATCTGGCTCACCGTCCCAGTGCAAGCGAAGCATAAGGGCAGGCAACCGATCAGGGAAGTGATGATAGATAATGAATTGCCATGGATGCGCCAGCATGCAAAAAGCCTGCAGACCTGGTATGCGAGGGCGCCGTATTTTAAGGAATATTTCCCTTTTTTTGAAGATGTGTACCGCAAGACCTGGGAGAGGCTTGAGGATTTAAATGTATGTATAATAAGGTATATCCTCAAACAGCTTTCTATCGAAACCCCAATCCATTTTGAATCGGACTGTAATATTCTGGGAGCCAAGACAGACCGGATTATCGAGCTGTGCAAAAAGATGGATGCGGATACCTATCTTTCGGGGGCAGGGGGCAGGCAATATCTTGAGGAGGATAAATTCGCTGACGCAGGGATAACCTTGAAGTACCAGGAATTCATCCATCCGAAGTATTGCCAGCAATTTTTGGCCCGCACGGAGGATTTTATCCCTTTCCTGGCAGCAATTGACCTCTTGTTCAATGAGGGTTACAAGAGTAAGGAAATTCTATGCAATTCCAGCAAATAGCGGTATAATAATACTTTCGGGAGGTTATGAATGAATATATTAGCAATAGGCGCTCACCCAGACGATATCGAATTTGGTTGCGGGGGGTCACTGCTTCAGTATGCGGCAGCAGGGCACAATGTATACCTTTTTATCGCAACGGATGGCAGCTTTGGAGGCAACCCGCAAGTGCGGCAGAATGAACAGAAGGAAGCCGCGAAATTCCTCGGCGTAAAAGAGGTCTTTTGGGGGATGTACCGGGATACAGAGCTTATGGACAGCCGTGAGTTGATCCAAAAAATCGATGGCGTAATCCAGCAGGTTAATCCCCAGTTGGTATTTTTAAATTACAAGGAAGACGTGCATCAAGACCATCGCGCACTCGCGCAGGCGGGGATTTCCGCTACGCGTTATGTTCCTGAAGTCCTCTTCTACGAAGTTCCCAGCACCCAGCATTTTGAGCCAGATATTTTTGTGGATATTCAGGGCGTATTGGATAAGAAGCGCAAGCTCCTTGAGCTCCATGCATCGCAGGTAGATAGGACTAAGGTCCAAAATCTTACCATCCTTGAGAGCGTACAGTCGTGCGCGTATTTCAGGGGATATCAGGGAAGGGTCAAATATGCGGAAGGCTTTAAGGCATTACGCCTCTTAAGGGAGATTGCATGAAGTCTGCTCTCGTATTTGTATACGTGTACTTATTTGTATGTGCGATAATCCCGCTTATCCGCAAACTTGCTTTTGCATTCAACATCTTGGATCACCCCGGCGGCAGGAAGGTACACAAGGCGCCCACGCCCCTTTTAGGAGGAGTCGCTATTTTCCTGGGCTTTGCGTGCGGTTTTTTATTTAATTTCACCCAGCTGTACTTTTTGATGCCCGTATTCCTGGGCGCGCTTATCATTTTTGTGGTGGGGTTGTTGAATGATATCAGGGAATTAAGCGTAAGGGTGAGGCTTTTCTTTCAGATTCTTGCATCACTGGTTGTTATGTCTTCCGGTATGCGCATCAGCTTCCTGCCTAACACCCTGTGGGGCAATATCACAGAAGTAGTCATTACGTTAATATGGATAGTAGGTTTGACCAATGCGTTTAATTATCTTGACGGGTTAGACGGCTTGGCTGCCGGTTCCTGCATAATCAACCTGCTTGCGTTTATTGCCATACTGTATATGACAGGCCAATATCCCATGGGTTTGTTGGCAATCATACTTATTGCCGGATGCGCCGCGTTTCTTCCTTATAATTTTGAAAAGAAGATTTTCTTGGGCGATTCGGGAAGTACCTTTTTAGGATTTATGTTGGCTTGTTTTTCATTTACCGGCCATTGGGCCGGCAATGATATAGTAAAAATCTCCATACCTATATTAATACTGGGCGTTCCGATCTTTGATATGGTTTTTACGACTATTGTAAGGATTAAAGAGGGCAACGTCAAAACAGTGCTTGAATGGCTGCGTTACAGCGGTAAAGACCATTTTCACCACAGCCTGGTTGAACTGGGCCTTTCTCCCCGTGCCGCCGTTTTTTTTATTTATTGCGCTACTTTTTCGCTGGGCTTAAGCGCAATAATGGTAAGCAATGATTCTGTGTATGAGGCCTTTTTGTCTCTTGCGCAATCTTTCATTATTTTTGCGATAATAGGCAATTTAATTATTGCAGGAAAACGCCACTGCTCCGGCTGGGGACCGTCATAAAAAGCTTGACTTGCACATAACTTTCTCGGTATCATAAGCCGGAAGCGTCGAGTTGATTACAAAAAGGAGGAGGATATGAAGGGTATGGTAAATGTAGTTCTTTTTGTTGCAGGCGTCAGTTTGTTGACCGGGATTATCTCCCGCATCACTCTTTTTCCCGTTCCCATAGCCAACACCGGGATCGAAGCAGAAGCCTTTTTGAATTTTGCCAATACCTGCCTTCTCATTGCGGCAGTGCTTCTTTTGCAGCAGCTTGTTAAGTCCAGGTAGCAAAGATAGTCTAAAAGTTTTTTAAAAGAAAAGGAGGTGGTCGGAGCTTATAGAAACCAATCCTTTTTTGACTCTCCGCAACAACGCGCTGCAGTAAAAAAAAGAAAAAAAGATTTGACAAAATCACAATTTTAGTTTATACTTACTTTTCTTGCCCTAAATATATATAATATAAAACAAGAAGGGGTATTTACTTTCTTGGGGGTGTTTTTTTTTATCTTTTAGAGGAGGGCAAAGCCGGCTCGCAATACCAGTTGGTGTTATAACATTGCTGGAGTAGCTCAGTCGGTAGAGCACGTCCTTGGTAAGGACGGGGTCACGGGTTCGATTCCCGTCTCCAGCTAAAATGATGACAGGCTAAGAATGCGCGAAAAAATCACACTTGAATGTACGGCGTGCAAAAACAAAAACTATACGGCAACCAGGAACAAAAAAACCAAACAGGAAAAGCTGGAATTGAAAAAATTCTGCAGGTTTTGCCATACACACACACTGCATAAGGAAATAAAATAGCATTTCCGCAAAAAACGGCTTTTAGATTCTTGGCGGTTCACTTACTAGGAGCGTCGGTTAATGGCAAACCAACGGTCTCCAAAACCGTAACTGCAGGTTCGACTCCTGCCGCTCCTGTGTAGATGTCGAACCTAAAGGGGTGCGGGGAAAAAGTTTCCCCGCGTGTTTGGGGTGACAGTCCGCCTAAGGCGGACGCCAAAGGGGCAAAGCCCCTATGGGGAGCGAGCAGAAGAAATAGATTATAGGCGAGTGACAGGTTCGACTCCTGCCGCTTTTGTGTAGACGTCGAACCAAAAAGGGGTAGTAACGAAATGAACCTATTTAAAAAAACGACACAGTTCTTTCAGGAAGTAAGGCAGGAATTGCATAAAGTTTCCTGGCCGAGCCGCTCTGAGCTTATCGGCTCAACCTACGTAGTAATTGTGATTACCGGCATAATGGCGCTATATATCGGGGTTATAGATATTTTTCTTTCCAAGCTTTTGAGCGTGGTATTCAGGTAGCCTTATGAAGCACTGGTATATAATTCATACACAGACGGGTTCCGAAGATAAAGTCAAAACAGTGATAGAAAGCAAGGTCGTTTCTTCGGGGCTAAAGGATTCGGTATCCAAAGTAATTATTCCTACCGAGCAGATTTCAGAGGTCAGGGGAGGCAAGAAGAAGATTTTAGAGCGCAGGTTTTTTCCGGGCTACATCCTGGTGGAAATGGAGCTCAATGATTTCACATACGCCGCGATTAAAAAGATCAGGGGGGTCACCGGATTTATCGGATTAGGCAAAAAACCCACCCCTTTACCTGATGACGAAGTACAGGGCATCTTGAAGAGGACCGAAGAAACTAAAATCAAGCCAAGCCCTAAAACGATTTTTGAAAAAGGGGAGCAGGTTAGGGTCAAGGAAGGGCCGTTTATGAATTTCAACGGGACAATCGACGAAATTCATCCCGAAAAGGGAAGGTTAAAGGTAAGCATCTCCATTTTTGGCAGGTCTACGCCCGTCGAACTGGAGTACTGGCAGGTTGAGAAGGTATAACGATGGCTAAAAAAGTCGTTGCACAGATTAAATTGCACGTCACAGCGGGCCAGGCGAACCCAGCGCCTCCGGTAGGGCCTGCCTTAGGCCAGCACGGCGTCAACATTATGCAGTTTTGTAAACAGTTTAATGACCAGACAAAGGACAGGGAAGGCCTGGTGCTTCCGGTGGTAATCAGCGTCCATGAAGACAAGTCTTTTGTATTTATCATTAAAAGCCCCCCGTCTTCAATCCTTCTTAAGCGCGCCGCAAACCTAGCCAAGGCTTCAGGGATAAGCGGCAAAGAGACAATAGGAAAGGTTACTCGCAAACAGGTTGAAGAAATCGCAAAACTTAAGATAAAAGACCTCAACACTTCGGACATTACCACGGCAATCAAGATAGTTGAAGGCACTGCCAGGAGTATGGGGATTGCTATAGAAGGCTAAGCGATGAAGAAGCAAAGCAAGCGATATAAAGAATCGTCGAAGTTGAGCGATAGCACAAAGGCGTATACCCTCAAAGAAGCTATCGCGTTGATAAAAAAGGCACTGCCGCCAAAATTTGATGCATCAGTGGATCTGCATTTTCAGCTTAATGTGGATCCCAAGAAGTCCGACCAGATGGTGCGCGGGACAGTAGTGCTTCCCCACGGAACCGGGAAAAAAGTGCGCATCGCCGTGTTTTGCAAGGGGGAACACGAGAAGGTAGCCAGGCAGGCACAGGCGGACTATATCGGTTCGGCTGAGCTTATTGATAAGGTAGCAGCCGGATTTCTCGATTTTGACAACGTGATTGCAACGCCCGATATGATGAAAGACTTAAGCAAGCTTGGAAAGGTATTAGGGCCTCGCGGGCTTATGCCCAGCCCTAAAACAGGCACTGTTACCAACGATATAGCCAAGGCCATCGAAGACTTAAGGAGAGGAAAAGTGGAGTTTCGGGTGGACAAGAGTGGCGGCGTACACTTGTCGGTTGGCAAGTTTTCGTTTGATGAAAACAAGCTCTTTGAAAACACTATGTGCATTATCAATGCATTGAACGAAGCAAAGCCTGCTTCGATAAAGGGCAAATTTGTGAAGAGTATATTCCTTTCCTCGACAATGAACCCCGGTTTTAGGCTTACTTTTTAGCGATATGAAAAAATTAGGATTGCTATTTAAAGAAATATCCGGCAACCGCATCAAAGAAAAGCTTGAGTCGGCGAATACGGTATTTGTGGTAAAGTACTCGGGTCTTTCAGGCCCCGAGTTAAATATGCTGCGCCAGTCTTTAAGCGATTTCAAAGTAAACCTTTTCGTGGTCAGGAACACAATCGCGCGAAGGATACTGAAAAGCTCTCAATGGGAAGGCCTGGCTGCGTTCTTGAACGGCCCCTGTGGTTTTATATTTGTCAATGACGACCCGGTTAGCGCTTCCAAGGTGCTTTATACTTTCAGCAAGGAACACGAAAAACTACAGCTGGAGGGGGGATTTCTTAGAGAAAGGCTTCTTGAGAAGAAAGATATCGAAGCGCTGGCAAAGCTGCCTTCAAAGGAAATGTTAAGGGCACAAGTCGTAATCGGTCTTAAATCGCCGATAACCGGGATAGTAATGGTGCTTCATCGGACACTCAATAAGTTCGTCATTTGTCTTGATCAGATAAAAAAGAAAAAAGAAACAGGTTCATAATCAAAAAATAAAAAGAGTCAAAAGGAGGAAGAAATGGCACAGGAGAAATTAGAGGAATTAATCAAATCAATCGAAGGCATGACGGTTCTGGAATTGTCTGATTTGGTAAAGGCGCTGGAAGAGAAATTCGGCGTCCAGGCCAACATGCCGATGATGGCTGCTCCTATGATGGGTGCACAGGCTCAAGGCGGGGCACAGCCGGCACAGGAAGAAAAGACCACGTTTTCCGTAGTGCTTACCAACCCCGGTTCTAACCGGATCGCGGTAATTAAAGAAGTAAGGGCCTTCACGAATCTCGGTTTAAAGGAAGCCAAGGACCTGGTAGATGCGGCACCCAAACCGGTCAAGGAAGGCGTTACCAAGGAAGAGGCGGAAGAAATGAAAAAGAAGCTTGAGGCCGCCGGCGCAACCATCGAACTGAAATAGCTTTCGCAGTATCTGTTTACGAGAGAGCAACGGACATGGTAAAGAGAAAAACATTTGCAAAAATAAAAGAGGTCTACCCGCTTCCCAATATCCTGGAGATACAGACGGCTTCATACGTCGATTTCCTCCAGATAGATGTCCAGCCGCAGGATAGGAAGCATGCGGGGTTGCAGGAGGTGCTGGAGGATATATTTCCTATCGAGAGCCCTAACCGTTCAATACGGCTTGAATTTATAAGCTATAACCTGGGCAGCCCCAAATACGACATTGCCGAGTCCAAGAGAAGGTCTTTGACCTACGGCTCATCGCTGAAAGTAAAATTTAGGTTGATTACACCGAAAGAGACGAAAGAACAGGATGCCTATTTCGGAGAAATCCCTCTGATGACGCATACAGGCAGTTTCATCATCAACGGGGACGAGCGCGTAGTGGTAAGCCAGTTGCAGCGTTCTCCCGGTGTTTGTTTTGAAGAAGAAGAGCATCCAACCGGCAAGAAGATCTTTTACGGCCGTATTATCCCTTCACGCGGGGCATGGCTTGAGTTTAAGTATGATTTATCCGAAACTATTGTGGCGTATGTCGACAGGAGCAGGAATTTCCCGGCCACGCAGATATTAAGGATCTTGGGTTTTAGCAGCGACCAAGAAATACACCAGGCTT
>JAQUON010000071.1 GCA_028717045.1 Candidatus Omnitrophota bacterium
AGTTGGGTATCGATTTTACTCATGCCTTTGCTCCTTTTGTAAGCTTGAGATAAGGAGAGGGTTTTTCCCCCGCCTCTGCCTATCTTATTTGTAATGCATTCTCATCAAAACGCATACTGCGCGCTCAAAACAACTCCCTGGCCCAGGCCTGTTTTATTGCCTGATTTGTGATTGCCTGCGTCAACATATGCCAGAATGAACGTCAGGTTCTTGTTTGGCGTCCAGGCAACGTGCGCATCCCAATAATTAGCATCTTTCCAGTCAGGATATCGCGCTCCCTGTTTAAATTCAAACCCGGCAATAAAATCCCCCGGGAGAACCACGTCGATATTGCCAAACGCTATTGTCTTCCTATCTTTGTCATATCCAAACACGCCCGTAGCCTTTCCTTTGGTGGAAAGTGCGCCTGCGGAAAGCAGCAGAGGCCTGGGCAGCTGGGTAACCAACTTAGTTGCCACCAGATAATAATCGACGCTGCTTGCATCCACCCCCACGCCCACATTGGAAGTATGTTTCAATATACCTCCGACAGATACCGCAGGAATGAATTTTGTGTCAAAGGCGTTTTCCGGCAATAGGAGCAGCTTACCTCCCAGGTTGTTCTTATGTTTGGCGTTGACATTTGCCTGGTTGATAGTCTCATAACCGTAGGAAATTTCCAGCCTCTTAAAGAAGGTGTCCGCAATCCCGATAGTGGTCCAATCTACATCAACGTCACTTAGACTTACATACCACCCGCCAAGCCTAGGCGCGCCTACTAAATCAACATCGTTGATTTTGATGTGGGTTTCGCTCCCTTCGGAATCTGCCAGATACGCCAGCGGATTAAATGCGACTCCGCCCACCCCCTCAAGATTATTAAAAGGCGGCCCTGCCTGCGCAAATGATATTAAAAACACAACTATCAACACGGAGATCGCGCTCATTAATGCAATTCGTTTCATCAAAACCTCCCAAAAAAGTACTTGATCTCCAGTTGACTGGTTGCATCGTGTACGGGTTAATTTTCAAAAGAGCACTGTCTTTCGGCAGTCCGGCAGACAAGGACAAGCATTTTCAGTGTTAGATACCACCACCTCCTTCAAGAAGCCAGACATCGTCAAACCGGTTCTTTTGAGATACCTCGATTTGGACTATCCGGGCATTATGCACGGTTATCAATATTGAGCCGTAGCGTAGGCCGTGTACCGTCTTACCTATATCTTTTATTATGGCGTCATTAACTATGTTTTTGCTTTTTTGTACCATATGTCTATTCTCTGCCTCATTATCAAATGGAATACTCAAATTCCCGCTTGTGGCTCTTTACCTGGTTAGCTAAATCCTCAAAGCTGACATTGTCGATTATATTCGAAGTTGTTAAAGCAACCTCTACCCAGATTGCGCGGAATACGCATTTATAGATATCGGTGCATCCGGAATAGTTCTTTTCAACGCAGGTTATCGGCTCAATAGGGCCATCGATAAACCTGATTACTTCACCTAACTTTATACGGCTGGCAGGCCTGGCCAAAAGATACCCCCCTATCTTGCCGCGCCTGCTTTCGACAAAACCCCCTCTTTTTAAATCAAGAAGTACTTGCTCAAGGAATTTTATCGGTATATCTGCCTTCTTGGCTAGCTCGTGAATAGTTACTACTCTTCCTTCGTTAAGCGCCAGGTCAAGAACTGCTTTTAATGCGTAGTCTCCTCGGTAAGTTATCCTCACTGCTCCTCCTTATTTCTCTATTAAGTCTATCAACATTGTAGAGTATAGCATGAAAACTCTATTTGTCAAGTTTTTTTCAAAAGAAAAACCAGGGATGAACTTTACCCTGGCTTTACGATGGCAGGATGTTATTTAAAAAAGGTATTACGTACAATAAAAGAAGCAAACACAATAGATACCATGGACATTAATTTAATGAGGATATTAAGTGAAGGGCCGGAGGTATCCTTAAAAGGGTCCCCTACTGTATCGCCGACTACCCCTGCCTTATGCGCCAATGAACCCTTGCCTCCGTGGTGGCCTTCTTCTATATATTTTTTCGCATTATCCCAGGCGCCACCGGAATTTGCCATCATTATAGCAAGCACAAAACCGCTTACCGTGGCGCCGGTCAAAAGACCCGCCTCTGCTTCAACTCCCACAAAAATCCCCACAAGCAAAGGCGCTGCAATAGCCATAAGCGCAGGCAGAATCATTTCTTTCTGTGCAGAGGCAGTTGCAATAGTAACACACCGGGCGTAATCAGGGTCGGCCTTGCCTTCCATAAGACCGGTTATTTCCTTGAATTGCCTGCGCACCTCAATTACAATTTTGCCCGCGGCTCTTCCTACTGCCTGCATAGTCAAAGAACAAAATAAAAAGGGCAACATTGCCCCGATAAAAAGGCCCACTAACACATTAGGATTCAGCAGGCTTAACATAATCTCTTTTCCCTCGATAAGAAGCACCTGTTCGCGGTACGCGGCAATAAGGGCAAGGGCAGTTAACGCGGCTGAACCAATCGCAAATCCTTTTCCTGTTGCTGCGGTGGTATTGCCCAACGCATCAAGGGCATCCGTCCTTTTTCTTACTTCCGCAGGAAGGCCAGACATCTCCGCATTACCCCCGGCATTATCCGCAACCGGGCCATAGGCATCTGTTGCCAGAGTTATTCCTAACGTTGAAAGCATTCCTACCGCAGAAATAGCTACACCGTAAAGGCCGGTGTTAAAATTGGCGGCTCCCCCCGATAGGAAATAGCTTGCCAGGATAGCGATCCCGACCACAATAACGGGCAACGCAGTTGACATCATCCCTACTGCCATTCCTTCTATAATAACGGTTGCAGGGCCGGTGAGTGCAGCATCGGCAATGGCGCGCGTAGGCTTAAAGCCGCTTGAGGTAAAAAATTCGGTAATAAGGCCTATTACTACTCCGGCAACAAGGCCGGATAGCACTGCCCAGTACACGCCGATGTGTTCCATTCCAAGCGTATATTTAATTAAGAAATAAGACGCAACCGCAATGAGCAACGAGCTTGAGAATACGCCCTTTCTTAAGGCTGCCAAGAGCACAGGCTGGCTTGCATCTTCTTTGCTCCTGACAAAGAAAGTGCCGATTATCGAAGCAACGACACCCACGGCTGCCATGACCATAGGCACGGTGACGCCTGCAACCCCTAAACCTGCGGCAACGCCGAGCGCCGAAGTAGCCACGATCGAACCCACATAGGATTCATAAAGGTCTGCTCCCATGCCTGCGACATCTCCGACATTATCCCCGACATTATCGGCAATAACTGCGGGGTTGCGAGGGTCATCTTCCGGGATGCCTGCTTCAACCTTCCCTACTAAATCCGCACCCACATCTGCTGCCTTGGTAAAGATTCCGCCTCCAACCCTGGCAAAAAGGGCCATAGAACTTGCGCCCATCCCGAAACAGAGCATTGTAGAAGTAATTGCAGCGATCTTATCAATACCTGCGGGGGTAGGATGGAAAGAATAATACCAGTCAAGAAAATAATACCAAATGCTTAAATCAAGGAGCCCTAAACCCACCACCGTCAAGCCCATGACTGCCCCGCTTGAGAAAGCAACGCGAAGCCCAGCATTTAAGCTTTTCATGGCAGCGGCTGCAGTGCGGTTGGAGGATTGGGTGGCAATAGACATCCCGATAAAGCCCGACAGTCCCGAGAAAAAGCCTCCGGTCAAAAACGCAAAAGGGACAAAAATAACCAAATATCCTTTTATGGCAAGCCACAAAAGAATACAAAACATCACTACAAAAAACAGAGCGACGCCGGCATATTGCCGTTTCAAATATGCCCATGCACCGACCCTCACTGCCTGGGCAATCTGTTTCATTTTTTCCGTACCTTCATCTTTCTTCAAGATACTTAAGGCAAAGAAAGCGGCAAACCCCAGTGCCAGGATAGACCCTACTGGCGCCAATAATAATAAATCAAACGGAATCATTCTTCCTCCCTTGTAATTAAAAAATTTATCCTATGATAACATACCTTTTGAAAAAAGCAATACAATTCCCCCCCCCTGCCCCGCTTTAAAGCCTTTTGCCGTAGGTATACACCGAAATAGCGTGACCAAGAATATTTTTAAAATAAGACCTGTTTGCCCGGTACAGCAAACGAAAACCAATTTTTTCAAAAAACAACGTTGCCTTTTCTGACATAGTCGAAAGGCAAACCCCTCCTACCTTATGTTCCTGTAAATATGCCAGAAAAGAAGAAACGAGCATTCCGCCTATCCCCTGGCCTCGATATTCCTTGCGGATATTAATATGCAGGGTGGCAGGAAACTCTGCATGAAAATCCGGCGCATACAATTCTTGCGCAAAAAGACTTTTTATAAGGAGAAGAATGAACCTGGCATTATTCCTTGAAAAGAAGGCGCCGGACACTAGGCCTTTGAGCAATATTTTCGTAGCTATCTTCAAGAAAAAAACCTTTTGGATCCTGCGCGTATCGGTTGACCCCAAAAGATAGCCGATAATTCTATTATCGGCTTCTGCGACAAAACAAGACTGCGGCTCATAATCGGTAAAGTAAAGAGTCAGAAAATCGGCGAGGACCTCCTTGCCGTCGAAAAATACATCAGCGGGCTCTCCCATAAAAGCAGTGAGCCAGGCGATCTGGCGCACGCTCTCCCTGTCAGGCGGGGCGTATTTTCTTACCGCTACGCCGGTCATTTCTTACGCAACTGCAGTATCCGCCAGGCATTGGTATCGATTAAAGAGGAGGAAGCGGTACGAATACTGCTTAAGATGTATTCCGGGCTACCTAGACTTGCCAGCGGGATTTTCAAGATAAGGGCGTCCCTCTCAATGCTTTTTTGTAATCCCTTGATAAAAACCACGCTCTTTTTTTCCTTCACCCGCACGCTGCCTGCGCCTGCGGTAATCTGTATCTTGGGCATCGCTGCAAAATCGGTATCGTGCCTGTAGCCGAGCAGAAAAATACTGATGCGGGCCTTGCCGATAAGCTTCTTTCTCAACTTTACCCTTACATATAAGTTATTGCCTTTATACGCATACCCGACAACCGGCAAAAAAGAGGCAGGCTCATCCGTATTGCTCTCTTCGTTAAGAGACTGCCAGTAGAACTCTTCCCGCCCCTGCATTTTAAGAAACAGTGGCGGGAAATCGCCAAAAATCTCGTTTTTGCGCGCAAAGGTGAATAAATAAGGCGGGTTGTATTTAATCTGGCTTTTATAAAACGAGACTGCCTTATATTTACGCTGGATTTCTTCTTCTGTGAGAGCAAGGCCCTGCCAGGGAATACTGCAATGCAACAGCCGTTTCGGAGGGGAAATGGTAAGTCCGGGATGATAGCCCCTGGGCTTAGGCCAGCCTACCACGTGGATCAGGTACGCAAAGAGTTGCGGCTCTTTAAGCTCTTGGCTGAGGTCCCACAGCGCTATTCTTAAGAAAAGATACAGCGCCTTATGGTCCCTGTTGGAATCTGCGGGGTGAGAAACGAATATTTTGTTCGGCTTATACTCACGAAGCACTTTTTTGATATCCCCCAAAATGCTCTCGCCTACGTAAGGTGCATTGGGAGAAAGGGCGTCCTGGTAGGGGACCCGGGAAATCCGCGTGAGAAGGTAACGAAAAGGCTTTGTGCCCCCCCAGTATTTGGTAAGGATTTCCATTGTCCCGAAATCAGGGTAACCGAGGAATATCAAATCCTTACGTGTAAGCCCCAGGGATTCCATCGCGGAAACAGTCTCCTCTTTTCTTATCTTGCCCATATAAATGAAACCGCTCTTTTTCAGAACCAGCCTTTTTTCATACACTATGAAAGCGAGTTCATTATGGTCGCCGTTGGTATAACAGACTACCTTTACCTGTGCCCCTGTCTTACGTGCGCGCTGGATAACGCCTGCAGTGCCTATGGACTCATCGTCCGGGTGGGGTGCTAAGATAAGCACTTTGTCGCGACGGTTAAAAGGGGGGATTTCTGTATTGTCCTGGGCAAGGCAGCAAAGATGAACGCAAAGGAGAAAAAGGAAAAAAAGGAATAGTGTAAGTAAGCTTTTATTTTTTCGGGGCACGGCTTGAAGGTTGAGTGGCAATCCGCACTAAAGACACAAGCGCAACCAATGCAAGCGCCATACTGATGAGCTGCGATACGGTCAGAAATCCGAATACAATAAAATTAGTTTCGTAATACCGGAAACTCTCGATAATGAACCTGGCTACGGAATACAAAAAGACGAAATTCCAGAATAAAACGCCTTGCCGCTTTTTATGCCGGTCAATCCAGAGAAGAAAAATAAAGAGCGCAAAATAGGCAAAGGCTTCATAGAGCTGGGTAGGCAATACCGGTAAAGAACACGCAGCTGCGTAGGGAATAAGGCCATCAAAGAGTTGTTGGGCATATACAGGAGGCTCTCCCGAGGAAGGAAAACGCATTCCCCAGGCATAAGAAATCTTTCCATAGCAGCAGCCGTTTAAAAAACATCCTATCCTGCCAATAGCCGTACCCAGCGCAAGCGAAGGAGCGAGGATATCGGCAACTTGCCAAACGTTAAGCGTATTTTTCCTGAGAAACCATAAAGACATCACGAACCCGCTCAGGAATCCGCCATAGAATACAAGCCCGCCTTCCCAAATCTTAAATATCTCAAACGGATGGGCCAGATAATACCCTGCATTGAGCAATACGAACATCAGCCTTGCGCCTACCAAAGATGCAATGAGGACATAAAAAATCAGGTCGATGACTTTTGTGTACGCAATGCCTTCGCGCTTAGCCCGGACAACCGCAAGATATGTCCCAGCAGCAAATGCCAGCGCCAACATTACTCCGTACGAATACACGTATATAGGCCCGATATGAAATAATATTCTATGCATAGTATCAGCCGGGCATTTTCCTTGTGCTGGGGCCTGGTTCTTTCTCGCCTGTCTTTTTACGCGCAAATGCCAGGGCGTCCGTAGGACAGGCGGCAAGACATAAACCGCACTTCAGGCAATCACGGTCCCTGACTACTTCAGTAGCGTCCTTTTTAAACGCAAGGGGGTTAACCTGTGTCGGGCAGACCTTATGACATAGCTTACACTCTACGCAAAGCCGGCTGTCGATGGTAAGTTTCCGGGAAGCCGGGCCTAACCAGCCGGCGAGGGTTCCTATCGGGCAAAACGAACACCAGGCACGCTGATGAAATATAACACCGAGCGCAACGCCTATCATAGTAATCACTGATAAGAGCCTGACAAAAAATATCCCTATCGCATAAGGGTCAGGCCAATACTGTAGAAGCCTCGACACCATCATTGCCATAAGCGCCAACAATACAACCAGGCGGAAAGGAAAACGCTTAAACAGCGCAGGGATCTTTTTACGCGGGCTTACAATGCGTAAAATGGCATCAAAGAAACTTCCGCGCGGGCACATCCAATCGCACCATTTTCTGCCGTTGCGTAAGCCGATAAGGAGCGTAAGCACCATACAGACAGGAATGAAAAGGCCGATAAGAGGAAAAAACCAACCGCCGATAATGATGCCTATAAAAACAACAGCCATGCTTAGCTGTTTGAGTCTTCTGCTGTCTTCTTTTGTTTGGAATCCTGGCATAAGAAAAACCTAA
>JAQUON010000072.1 GCA_028717045.1 Candidatus Omnitrophota bacterium
GAGATCAGCGCAAAGGTGGCAGATGGGAGAATCAATCCTTTCATCAATCTTGCGCTGTGCAAAGATGCAAACGGTTCAAACGAAGAACCCGGCTTTGAAGAAGCGCAAAGAGAAATAGCGCTTGGATTCTTACCCATTGCTGCTAATCCTTTGAGCTGGGGCCATATCCTCATTGCGTTTATGTCGATGAATATCTTATCGCTGGATGCGGCGATATACCGAGTTCAGGGAGAAATCAGATATAAAAACCTGCCTGAATCAGACCGCGTGCCTGTCAAAGACCGCCATAGTATTGTCAAACGAGTGGTAAAAGAGCTACGGCCGTTGATACGATATACCGACTTAGGCAGCGAGCCTAATAATGAGCTGGAAGGCTTTGAAGAAATGTACCGCTTCCTGGAACTTAATGCCAGCCGCAAGATTCATATGTATTACCTTATTGGCATTGAGAACAGGGAAAGAGTAATGAAATATATGCGGCAACACTATGGGTTAATGTTGCGCTATAGCCTCAACCCGAACCATCGAGTTACCGTTGGCTGGATACAGCGCGGTGAATATGGCGCTACCATTACCCAAGAGGAATTAGGTCGGATATCCCAAGATGTCAAAGAAGAAACCGGCAGTGATAAGACGCTTGATGTAGTCTTAGTAAAAGACCCCGACATAGACCTCAACGTGACCTCGACTTATTATAGAAACAGCCATGATCCCGCGATAGTCCCATCCATTATTGATCAGGATGCAAGAGAACATGGTTTCTATGGCCACCCACCTATTGATCCTCGTACCGGCAAACCCTACGATTATTCGGAAGAAGAGCTATTCCGCTTAAAACTAAGGCCGGTCGCCGAAAGCATCGCCAACCAGGCAGTCAGGGTAATTGAGAGGCTTAGTGACGGGGCTATATTAGTACTTGCCGTTGACGGCCCTTCGGGCTCAGGCAAGACAACCATTGCCGAAGAAGTCGGCAAGTATCTGTTGTTGCGTGGATACCAGTATTTGCATATCGGCTTGGATTTGTTTTTGAAGGAAAAAGATTTTCGCACCGCAATGGAAAAATTAGCTACCGGACGGACGTTATCCGCGAGGGAACTGGTTATGCTGGGCGCAAAAGCCGCAGAGATTACGCCAGGCATCTTTACTGATGAAGAAGAGGTATTTTTTGACCAGAAGGCCGTACTGAAGTTATTGCAAGAAATTGAAGAATTCCGGCTCAAGGGCCAAGTGCAACAGTCATTATTCGTACCGAATACCTACAACCGGCTTACCAAAAAGAGGGAAGACAGGACATTTTCTTTGAAGAAGGGTACGGTTGTAATTATTGACGGGAAATATGCCTTACGCAGAGAATTTCAGCCTTTCTGCGATATCCGGTATAGGCTGGAAGATAACCCCGACAGAACAAAAGCAAAGTTTGAGATGCGCACCCGAAGCCTCAGTCCGAATACCGCCGATATACAAATGGGCTTTTATGAAGTCGGATTAATACCGAGTTATCAACAATACGCTGACAGGACAGGTGAAGCGGTTGATTTTTATATTGATTTAAAAGGAGACGATTGGGCAATTTTACCTGCACGAGAAGAGGGGCATTTGTCTAGTAGCCCGATTGTGAAAATCAAATTTTCTGAAGCATTGCCATATGTCATCCCGAGTTATTCTATTAAAGAACTATGGAGAATTGAAAAAGATATAAAAACCAACAGTTATGACTTGCACGGAGAATTCAATGCAAGAGAGAGCAATACAGCTTTAGGAACTTTATTTATGAATATCGATAATCTTGCTGCCAGTTGTAACACGTGCTGGCTTAAGGCGGCGATACAAGGCCAAAGATTAGGCAGGGAGATGGCGGCAAGGGCATTTTTGGCAGCACAGGAAATAAGTGCAATATTAGGACTCAATACACGGTTCGCGCATGCATACTTCACCTTAAGCTTTACGGAAGAAGAGGAGCAGGATAACCTTTCGCCGACAATACTAGCGCAGAAAAACCAGAGGCGCTACCGCCGTTTCAGCATGTTCCGGGAAATGGGCCTTGTAGAAAGGAAGTTACAAGGCAAGGATCACCTGAATGGTTACTACGACAGATATTTTGACCATTTAGGTAATCTTTCGGATGTCGCTGCAACAATCATTAGAAATTGGCGGCAATGGTTCTATCTAGATAGGGCGTCGAAGCATTTGACAGACGTCGAGAGAAAGATACTTGAACGCATAGACTGGGATAGCATAGAAGCGTGGCAAAGGGTAAACGAAAGAGACAATAAACTACGGTTATATCAAGAACTGTTGGCATTTGGAAATTCCGGTGAGTTGCAAAGGAAGATCAAAGAGTTAACGACAAGTTCGAGTCCTATTTCAGGCGGCAAGGCATGGTTTACCTCAGAGGCTATGCGGATAGCACTCGCTATAGCAGAAACAGAATACAAGGGTAAGCAGTTTTCTAATGGCGAATACTATTTGGAACATGTATTCAGGGTAAGGAATGTGGTTGCCCAGTTAAGCGACAGTGAGGTGTTGGTAATTGCCGCAATTCTTCACAAGGTTGAGCCATCCCGCCTTAAAGAACTCCTTGCCTCAACTACGCTTTCCAAGGATTTGGCAGAACGCATCGTCTTGCTAGTCGAGAAGCTACACCTCATCAACCGTCTTATCTACAGGCCTCCCCTTTTGGGTAAGTATAATATCCAAAATTTTATGGATAAGATAATTAAGATTTGTGGCGAATATGAAGTGATGCTGTTGGTGCTGGCAGATAAACTGGCTTCTATTCAGAATATTATCCCCGCTAATAAAGAAGAATATATTCTGCACGAGATAGAAGATATTTATCCATATCTGGCAGAACGGTTGGGCATGGATCAACTGGCCGGTGCCTTTGGGAATGAGCTATTTAGAATCAGCCAGCCGGAAAAATTTGTGTTATTTGAGTCTCAAATCAATACTCTGACTGGCAGCCGTAATGCCGGCGAAGCAGAATTGAAGTTGATGGGACTTGCGGGAAGTATCTTAAAAGAATTAGAATCAAGAGGTGTAGACGCTCGGGCTTTGTCGCGAAGGAAACACAGTTCTCTTGCGTGGGAGAAATTAATTAGAAAACAGGACAAGTACAAGGAACTCGAGGATCTCCCGGATTTATTGTCTATTACATTTATTGGTACGATAGATTTCCACGTTCTTTTTGCACACATAATGGATATTATTCAGAATAAATTATTACATAGCGACCCCATTTTGTTCAGTATGATCAAGCCGGAACTAAAACCTATTGAAGTAGGTAAAGGTCGTTTAAGTCGGCAGAAATGGAACATAGATTTCTTAATGCCGGATGGCACTGCCCATGAAATACAGGTGATGGATGAAGAGACGTATCATCAGATGCGCTCCGGGCGCGCAGCACACTGGGCCTATAAACATAGGGCCCGAGGCCAGCTGTTTGATTTTAGAGAAGTCGAGATTACCGATAATTTTGCAGATAACTTCCAGAGGGTAAATGCATCTTTGCCGTACATATATGTAGATGTGCCTGGCCAGGAGAAAAGGGCAGATAATCACGAAGTACCATTAATCTTTGTTCCCGAATCTAAGGCTAGAAAGAGCGATTCGACGTTGGCATTAAAGACATTCAGGCTTCCTGCGGGTGCTACTATTTTGGACTTGCTCAACCAAATGGGCAAGGAAGCAGTCCGCTTGAAAGCCGAGGTAGTGCCGCTGGGGTCATATTACTGGCATACAGGCAGGCAGCGGTTATTCGTAGAAAAGAGAATAAGCCGTTCCCTGCAATATGCTTTGGCAACCGGAGACCTGGTTTTGTTATTTGATTCGGGTCGGCCTGCGAGAAAGAAATCCGTGCTTAAGTCTTCTGTCGAGCCAAGGCTACTGGCGGAGCAATTGGTTGCATTTATGCGCATGCAAGCATCTGCTTACGGCATTTCACAGGAAATCGAGTTATGCCTTAAGAATATGGACGGAAAAAAGAAGCACAGAAGCGATAAAATTATAGAGAATTGTGTGCGCCTACAGCAATTCTTTAAAACGCATAATATTACCGACCGCAAGCGGCAAACCGAAATCTTAAAGATTGCTCGTGTGTTAGCCTTAAAAATGGAGAATGCCGGAGGCAGCTCGTCTCCTTTACATGAGGAAACGCTCGCAACTGCAAAACAACTTGTGGATTTTATGCAATCGAAAGGGAGATCCGGTAACATACTGGTCGAAATCAGGCTTTATCTTGATCAATATAGCCTCAAATCAACTCATCGTACTCAATTTGTAAAAGAGCACTGTCCGCGCGTTACAGCATTCTTTGAACTCCAGGGTATTACTGACAAAACCGAGCAATCAAATATACTTTATGCGGCCAAAGCAGTGATTGAGCATTTTTCATCTTCACCGCTATTATTTAGTGCATCCGCGGATGCAATAGATCAAGATTTCGTCCGTACTCTAGAAGAATTAAATGCGCTGGGGCAGGAATATGGTCATAACGCGGTTATTGCGCGCGTCTTAAGCGATGCCCCTCTGAAGGAAAAAATATCCCTTCTTGTTAAAGCTCAAGACAGGCAGGATGAGACATCGGGTTATGCGGTTGACGCACAATGGGCAGAAGAATTTAAGGAAGCGGCATTAAAAGAGGCTGTTGATACGCTTAAAGACAGAGACATCGTAGTATTACAAATGGAATATGAGCTTTCCATGAGATTCTTGTTTGAATTCAAGGAATATCTGGCCCGCGTTGCCGGCTATACTGAAGAGAAAGCGGTGTATGCGACCGGCGAATTGGCAAAGCTCCTTATGGCCGGCGGCTTAGGGAGTTTTAAGCCCGATTTAGTGCAAGGTTGGTATAACGTCTTAAGGAAGTTCTGGGGCAGTACTGAGGCGCGTAACCGTCTTCATGTCATGGGTATTTTTTATGCCAATGCCATTAAGGGCCAGGGCGCTATAGAAAGCGAAATCGTCAGGATGGCGCTTGAATCCCTTGATAAGGTTGCAACCTATAAGGGCGTCGAAATTAATATGAACGGCGTAGGCAAGGTCGATGTAGATATTTATGTGAATCCATATTCTGAACTTCATGAATACTGGATGTATTGCCCGGCAGTATTCCACGAGGCGTATCCCGGAAGCACTAATGATGAATTCAGGGCGGTGCAGTCCTTGCTTTACCGCATAGTGGTTTTACGCTTTATTAAAGACCTTGCCCAAAAGGGAGAATTCAAGAAGCAGATGCTTTTCTCAACCAGCGAGGTGAACACGACACTTGCGGTACCGTGCTCCAGAAATGATGAATTCAAAGACGACCCGATATTCGAAGATGTGATGGTGCATCACTATAACCATACGATTGTACCCGCCGGAATTCCTTACCTGCCGTGGTATATGTTTGATGCGCTTAGAATCGCTGAGGAATACAGGTATATTGTACATGACGGGATAATGGATTATATCAAGCTGACCGGCGCAGTAAGCGATGTAATCACAGGCTGCTCATCAATGCATACCCAGATCTGCCGGATTTTATATAAGGATTTTCTCGACAAGGTCACCGAAGATAGTTTATTCGGAAACAGCGAAGGCTCGGACATCGAGAGGTGGCAGGGAAAGCGGTTAAAAGAATTAATCGGACTCACTATGAAGAAACTCGGGGCAAGAGACTATAAAGAACTCTTCTGGAAATTAGAAGCCAACCCTAAGGACAAAGAGGAATTTATCCAAGGATTGCTTGCGCGCAAAAAGGCGCAAAAACAGCTCTTTATCAATGAATTATCAAAGGGTACGTTCGGGTCCATTGGACTTACCACGGAGGAGCTCACAGGAATTCTTGACAAGCCGGTATTTACTTTTGTGCGCAGAATGGTTGATTACAAATGCGCAGACCTTATTGTTGATGTGCTTTACGATCAGTCATTGCGGGAACGGATTATCAAGGCAGGGGCGGTCATAGTAATCGGCGGCAGAAAATTCAGCATGTTCTCCGAGGCGCAGCACCGTCGCATTAATGAGCTCATTGCTCAGGATGCAAGAATGAAAGGTCATATCGTCTTTATCTCAAACCACAATATTTTTACCTCATGGATTATACAGCAGGGTACGGATTTCGGCGGCATGTTATCGTGGAAAGGCAAAGAAGCAGGTCCGACCAGTTTCGGCAATGCCCAGGTCAACGGCTCGCCTTCTTTTGCGTCCCCTGACGGCGTGATTGTCGAGCGCGTCAAGCCGATCGTACGAGATGGCACAGGTAAGGTTGTCAAAGGGACTGGTTATATAGTTGCGTATGGAAATGAACGCGCATATACCGGAGATATAAAGCCGGGCAGGGAGGCATTTGTTTCTCAACTAGAAGCCGCCTGCAGCGATTATTATTCGGGTAATTACGGAACTGTGGCGTTCAATGCGCTGCAAATAGGCATGACCGAGGGCGATATCACGCAGCAGGCAAAAGGCCTGGTTATGGCGTGGGCGCGTACGCTTAACGCAAAAGAAAATGCGGGGAGCTCGCCTCTTATTATCGGAAGAATGTCCTCCGCTGTCACTAATCTTTCTACCTTCCCTGCCCCGTTGGAGAAATCTATACAAGGAATCTTGTTCTACCTTCCGTGGCTGGTGGGGAACAAGTTCCGTTCTTCTACGGGGCGTGGCTGGTGGGGAAAGATTGCGTCAGAAGGTTCTGACAGGGCAGCGGAGGGCTTTACCTTTGAGCGGCTGCCGACCGCAAAAGAGATGGCACAATGGTTACCATATCTGACCTTAAACTGGTTAAGATTAGCACTACCAAGAAAGGCATCTACGTATTCGCTAAGTATCCCAACTGGGCCCATGAGTACAGCTTCTTTCTCCAAGATGACGGAAAAGTCCAAGGCCGCACAGGCTCCGGAGCTTGGGTGGATGTCAGTTCGGAAATCTCCGGTTTTATCCGGGAGAAATTTCAACCCATTCTTGTCAAGGCGTGCGAGCTTACCTGTTCTTAGTAACAGAGATAATGTAATATCGGAATTAGACCATCAGCGCAGACTAAGTCAAATTATTGGTTTCGATGGCCACGCTGTCAAAGGCCCTCCAACTTATTCGTTGTCAGCCTTCTATGAGTTTAGCCTTCCTGAAACTACCATCCTTTGCCATACAGTTCTCAAACAGAATCCGTTTAAAATACAACTTAACCTCCAGAGCAACAATTCCAGTTCGCCGGTAGATTTAACCAAACTAAGTGAAGGAAGCACAATTAATTCCGAGGCCATCAAGATAAGAAAGGCCAGGGGGGTTTATTTGTGGGATGTTGACTGCGGGAAACGTTATTTAGATTTGTTCTCGCAAACCTGGTCTTTACCATTAGGCCACAATAATAAGAAAATCATTAATGCTGTCCGAGACCAACTGAATAAGATAACGCATTTGAGGACTGCTTATTATACCGAAGAAAAATCTAGATTAGTTGAAGAAATAATTGAATTGTCGCCGTCCGGCTTAACTAAGGTAAACTTTGTTTTACATGGAAGTCTGGCGGTTGAGGGAG
>JAQUON010000073.1 GCA_028717045.1 Candidatus Omnitrophota bacterium
ATTTCTATATTAAATTCTTCCTCCAAAGCCATCACTGCCTCTATAGAATCTAAGGAGTCAAAATTTAAATCTTCCTTAAAATGAGTATTTGACTCCAACTCACATTCAACACGCTTAATTTTTTCAGTTAGCGCCTGCTTTATTCTCTGAATAAATTCTTGCTTCTGGCGCTCCGGGATTTTTGGCTTTTTCTTAAAAAAGTCCATTCTGCCCTTAGAGTCCTCTATAAATCTTATCCCCTGCTTTTTCCAAAAACCTGCTGAAATATTTTTCCGGCACGAGGCTGATTATCTTTTTATCAAGTTCGGCGAAAACCATCAGGCGGTCTTTCGGCTTGATGTTGAAGGATTTTCTTAATTTGGCCGGAATAACCGCCTGCCCTCTTTTTCCCACTGTTACCGCGCCATAAATTTTGCTTTTAGAACGCATTCAATCGTCCTTTGCCATTACGATTATGACATAGGCTACGACAATTATACCGGCGATAATCCGCATTTTCTCTTTAACGATAAAATGATAATCGTGGCCTATATCTACCCAAAACCAAAAAAGCGAATGCCATTCTTCCCTGAATCCCGAAAATAGCAAGACAAGAATGGCACTGATTAATAACGTAGCTTTGCGCACCCTGCCGATTCTCATTCGGCTTCCTCTATGTTATCTCATCCAGGCCCCAGGCAAACGCCTTTACGCCTTCTTTGCCCAATTTCTTGCGCAATTCTTTAATACAGGAAACAAACTGCTTTGCTTCAATATCTTGGCAGGCAGTATATAAAACATTGTTCCTTCCGGGCCAGATGTCATCTCCTAAATGCGTGCCGGATGTTGAGCCCTTGCCAAAAACTCCTTTTATCTTGGTGTAATTCTTGAGGCCGCAATTCTCCATGACCTCCATTACTTCATCATCAATCGCTTCATTATAGGCAATCATCACCATCTTCATCATTTCTTTTTGCCTCCATTCTTTCTAATCTTCGCCTCAAATACCGCATAAAGTGTAGGCACAAAAAACATAGTAATTAACGTAGATAAACTAAGCCCTCCGAGCATAGTAATACCTAGCGGCTGCCAAACCTCCGAGCCCTCTCCTGTAGAAAGAGCCAAAGGAAAGAGTCCTGCTATGGTGGTAATCGTAGTCATCAGCACCGGCCTTAACCTCTCTTTACCTCCGATGGTTACCGCATCCAACATAGAGAATCCGCGGGCGCGCAGGATATTGATATAACTTATCAAAACTATAGCATTGTTAACCACTATACCCATAAGCATAACCATGCCTAAGAAGGTTATTACGCTCAACGTAGTTTGGGTTAAAACAAATCCCAAAATTACTCCGGTAAAAGTAAAGGGTATGGAAAACATAACTATAAACGGGTCCAATAAAGATTCAAATTGCGCAGCCATCACCATATATACCAAGGCAATGCCTAACAACAAAAGAAGAGTCAAATCCTTAAATGCCTTTCCCTGCTCTTCCGCCTCGCCGCCAAAATTTATTACGATATCAGAAGGTATGGTTATCCTCTGCAGGTTATTCTTAATATCCTCGATGACCTTGCCCATTGAGCGCTTGTAAGTATTGCATTCTACCCTAAGCACTCTTTCACGATTCTTGCGCTCAATCTCAATAGGGCCCGCGGTTTCATAAACCCTGGCAACAGTGCTTAATCTAATCTGCTTGCCGGTAAAAGGCGAAACTATGGAGAGGCTTTCCACATCTTCTGGTTTGGCGCGGAAGCGCTCTTCCAGACGCACATAAATATCGTAGGTTTCTCCTTTTTCGCGGTATTTAGTGGCAGTTGCGCCCTCAACAAAAGTCTTGATACTATCGGCAATGGTACGCATATTTAGTCCCAAAGCCGCTGCCTTTTCCCGATACACTTCTATTCTTAGCTCCGGCCGGTTCAATTCCCGGGAAATGCTTACATCTATTGCCCCCGGGGTTTTTTCCATAATTTCCTTTATTTTTTGCGCCAGGGCATCAGTGTCTTCAAAAGAATGGCCGATAATCTCTAATTGGATTTGTTTTCCCATGGTTCCCGTAATAATCCTGCCCAAAGGGCTACCGGTAGAAATATCTGTCTTTAATACGCCCGGTATCTGTTTAATTCTTTTTCTGATGACTTGGGCTATTTCTTTAACTGAACGCTTTCTTTCAGTCTTGGGCACAAGTTTAGCCCCTCCGGAAGTAATATGGGTTCCTGACTGTGCTCCCATTACCGCGCCAATTCCCTGGCTCTGGCCGCTTCTTACATAAATAAACTTTTCTTCAGGCACTTCCTCTTTGAAAATATCTTCTATTTTTTCGGCAACTTTGTCGGTCTCCTCTACGCGCGTGCCTATAGGAAGATTGATCGTAGTACGCAAATCTCCCGAATCCTGTTCTGGTATAAATTCGTTTCCCACAAAGCGGGTTAAAAACAAACTAAAAATAAATACCCCTAAAAAACCAAAGATAACTATTTTTTTATGACCTAAACACCAGGCTAAACATTTGCTGTAGAATTCTTCCCAGGATTTAAACCAACGCTCGGAAATCTGGTAAAATTTACTGAACCATTTATTTTTAGTTTCGGTTTGGCCATTATTAATTCTCATCCATTGGGAGCAAAGCATCGGGCTAAAGGTCGCGGCGGTAAAAAGCGAGGCTAAAAGCGTAACGGTTACGATTATGGCTAATTCTGAAAACATTATCCCCACCACGCCGGTAATAAAAATCATGGGCAGAAATACCACTACTGTAGTAAGGGTGGACGCCGCAACGGCAAGAAACATCTCAGACGTACCAAAGATTGAGGCCTCCTGCGGTCGCTGGCCTCTTTCTAAATGGCGATGGACGTTGTCCACTACCACAATTGCATTATCTACCACCATTCCTATGGCAATGGTCAAAGAAGAAAGACTGATGGTATTTATGGTCTTGCCGCTTAAGAAAAGATAAATAAAGGCAATAAGGAGCGAGAAAGGAATAGTCAAAGCAATGATTAAGCTGGGCAAAAACTGACGCAGGAAAAACCAGACTACGAGAATTACCAGGACTCCTCCTATCCAAACCGTAGATTTAAGCGTATTCAGAGAAGTAATAATATCGTGAGAGGAATCAAAAACAAAATACATTTTTACATCTTTAGGAAGAGTTTTCTGCAACTCATCTAATTTTTTCTTCACCCGGCTTGCTACTTCTACGGTATTGGTGCCGGTCTGTTTTTGGATCATCATTAAAAGGCCTTGATTGCGATTGATACGCACAATGTGGGTTACTTCTTTAAAGCTATCCTCTATACGAGCAACATCCTTTAAGTAAATAAGGTTGCCGTTGCGTTTGCCCAAGATAACCGAATTTATCTCCTCAGGAGTAGCAAACTCTCCGGGCACGCGCAGAAGGTAATCCGTAAAACCCGACTTTATGCTGCCTGCTGGCTGGGTAACATTTTCTTTAGCTAGGACATTTTGGACGTCAAGTATGGAAAAACCGTATCCTTCAAGCTTGTGCCTGTCTATCCAGATGTTAATCTGGCGCTCCAGCCCCCCTCCAAGCTGAACTGTGCCTACCCCGGGAAGCTGCCTTAAAGGGTCACCTACTCTTTTGTCAATCATATCAAAAAGCTCAGGATAACTCTGTTGGGCGGTAATGCCCACGCCAAGGATAGGAAACATCGCAGTATTAAATTTAAAAATGAAGGGTGTATCCATCTCATCGGGGATATCGGGGAGGAAACGCTTGGCGCGCTCAATGCGGTCGCGGATATCGTTGGAGGCCTCATCAAGGTTAGTGCCCCAGATAAATTTAAGCGTGATTACTGAAACCCCCTCAAGAGAGCGCGAAGTGATTTTTTCAATTCCTGGAGTAGTGGCTAACTGATTTTCTAACGGCTCGCTTACCTTTATTTCCACATCTTCGGGGCTGGCGCCCGGATAGGTAGATATAACGGAAATCGCCGGGGGCTCAATCTCAGGCATCATATCTATCCCCAGCCTGGTCAAACTATACAGCGCCAGGATAATAATCGCCGAAAAAATCATTATATTCGTAACCGGCCTTTTTACGCCAAATTCTGGTAGGTTCATATTTATTTATCTCCTTGGGATTCGATCTTCTCTGTTGTTTTTCCTTCTTCGATGCTAACGGGAGCACCGTCATACAATTGCTGCTGCCCCATCACTACTACCAAATCCCCTTCTTTCAGGCCCTCCGATACCTCGTAATAAGCTGCCTGGCGTATCCCTAATTTGATATTTCTCTGATGCGCCGCATTGCCGTTGACAGCATACACGTAAAGACCGGGCTCTTTGCCCATAATCGCCTCTTTGACAATTACCGGCACATCTTTGCGCTCTTCAATCACTAGCTTCACCTGGGCAAACATGCCGGATTTTAAAGCGTGATCTGAATTGGAAATAATTATTTCTATAGGCGCAGTGCGCGTTTCAAGATCAAGCACCGGGCTTATGCGCGAAACCTTGCCGATAAATTCTTTGCCGGGATAAGCCTGCACAAAAATCTGGGCGGTCTGGCCTACGGAAATTTTCGGCAGGTATTGTTCCGGAATATCAAGGTCTATTTTTACGTTATCCATATGCACTGCTAAAGCAACCTGTGTTTGCGGTGAAACCTGTGTCCCGATATCCACGTAAACCCTGCCGATAATCCCGCTCATCGGGCTTTCTACCGGCGCCTTCTCAAATTTAAATCCCACCTCATCGCGGTCTATGTAGGCGATAACATCCCCTTTAGCCACAGAATCGCCCTCGTTCTTAAGCTTCTCGATAATCTTTCCGCCTACCTTAGGATAAACAACCGCCTCATCCTCTGCCTTGATATCTCCTACATAATCCAGGGTATTCTGAATATCCTTAAGCTCAACCCGCATAACCCTGACCGGGACAGCCTCCTTCTGCTCCTTTGCTTTCTCTTCGGGAGAGGGACCGCATCCGGTAATGGCGAAAAGAAACAATCCTAAACCTATGTATAAATATAAAGGTAAACGCAAATTATTTTTGTTTGTCATTTCTTCACTCCTCTAATTTTATGTCATTTTTGGCCAGGGTTAAACCTTGAGATTTATCAAGATTAATGAGCGTTACATTGTAATCAATTAAGCTCTTTACATAGTCAAGCTCAGCCTGCGATAATTTATCCTGATAATCCAGCATATCGTGAGTAGAAACCTGGCCTGCGGCGTAACGCTCTTTCTGCGCCTCGTAATTCTGGGTCTCTTTCTCCTTGGAAAGCTTAGCCACATCTACCTGTTGCTTCTGTGTTTTAACTAACCTGACTTTATCCCTTATTTCCAGAATAATATTCTGCTCTAATCTTCTGAATGAAAGCAGGGCCTGGGCTTTTTCTAATTTTTTCTGGTCATATTTTGCCCGGTCCCCGCTGCCCCAGGGAAGGCTGAATTTGACTCCGACGCTCCAGTCGGTATAATCGGAGTCAACTTTTTCAAGGGCGTCCTGATAATCTTTTCCCAAGCCGTTTAAGCCGAAACTGCCTATCAGGTCAACGGTAGGAAGCAAAGCGTTCTTGGAAGTCGCGATTTTGATATCCCGGCTTTTTAAATCTATTTTTGCGGAGTAGTAATCCGGCCTGTATTCAAAGGCGCTTTTTAAGCTTTGCAATAAATCCACCTCTTCAACCTTAAATTCCGGCTTGTCTATCAATTCAATCTTGGCATTCCAGACTTCAGGGTCATCTACTAAATTGGTAATGAGCTTAAGGTCGTCTTCCGCTTTCTTCATCTGCGTCTCAGCCGCAAGCACTGCTTTTTCTCTTTGCGCTGCGGCAGCCTCTGTTTCCAGTAAATCGACGGAGCTGACAAGCCCTTTCTGGTATCGAGCCCTGTTTATCTCCAATAAATGCTGGGCGCGCTCCAGAGACAGCTTGGCAATAGCGTAACTTTCCAGATAGAATATATAATTGTAATAAGCTGTTTTTGACTTGCTGATAGTATCCATCACTGTGTCTTTAAAAGACGCGCTGGATTGCAGCCTATTATTCTGCGCTACTATAATATCCGCTTTATTTACTAGGATGCCAAAATTCCTAAAGAGCGGCTGGGTTATGGTAATCTTTGGCTCGGTAGTATAATAAGGATTTGGGCTCTGAGTGCTTACACTACTCTTATACCTCTCATTCAAAAAATCTATATCGTATTCTGTTCCGGTGATTAATTTTCCGGATGCGCCGATATTGAAATCTATGTCTCTAGTTTTTGAAGTTCCCGGATATAATGTACTAGTAGACGCCTTGGTGTTATCGCGCAAGGTATAATCCGCACTAAATGTCGGCTCAAAATCCGCTTTGGCTATCCTTACATCGTCTTCTTTTATCTTTGGTTCAATACGCTTGATAAGAATTTCAGAATTATTTTTTAAAGCATACGCAATACAATCAACCAGGCCTATCCTCAAAACTCTATCCTGCGCTCCGGCAGCCATAAAAAGAGCTTTCTCTATCTCCCGCGTTTTCTCCTCGTCAGCGGATTTTTTATCTGCGGCAAATGCCGGAAGAAAAGGCCCAAAAATAAGAGTATTTATGAGCAAGATGTTTAAGAGCTTCCTCATTGTTTTTGCTCCACCCCTTTAAAGAAAATATCCAGGATAAAATCTGTCATATCAGTTATTCTTTCTTTCTTGCACGCTCCTTTAAGCCAGGGGATGATAACCGCATTTAGCATCGAAGCTAACACATAAGCCAATCTTTTTATATCTAAGTCCTTCCTAATCAGAAGCTTCTCTTGGGCATCTCTGAGCAATTCAGTAATGTAATCAATGTATTTCACGAATTTATCCACTGCGCTCTTTGAAATCTTATCCTTTATTGCCCAGCGCAACCCCCCTCTTTCTGAAAAATAAATCCTAAAGAAATCCTGATTCCCCTCAAAATACGCTAATTGCTGACGAACTAAAACCTTGATTTTTTCTTTTGCGTCTTCTGTTTTATTTACTTCTTTTTTTACCTCAGATATTAAATCCGCTATCTTTCTTTCTATCAGATTCAAATACAAGACTTCTTTGTCCTTAAAGTACAAATAAATTGTCCCCACGGCATACTGGGCTTGTCTGGCTATGTCTTGAATTGTCGCCTTGTGATACCCTTTTGTGGCAAAAACATGCTCAGCCGCCTTTAGGATATCGCTTTGACGCAATAACCTATCTCTTTCTTTTCTGTTAAACGCGGCCATTTTAACCATCTCCCTCATTGGAATTATTGCTCAATGAATGAATTTATATTCACAATAAAATATATCATTCAAATTTTATTTTGTCAAGCGAAAAATAACAATAATTTTTCTGACATTTCTCATAGTCACCAACTTTTTCTAGTTTCCTTTAATCTATTTAGTAGCCGTAAAAGATGCGATAACTTCGCTAGATAAAAGCATAATATGCTTGCTAAATTGTTTTTAGGTATGCTCGTTTTCTGGCAAAATTTTAAGGTGGCGAGGCAAAATTTTGCC
>JAQUON010000074.1 GCA_028717045.1 Candidatus Omnitrophota bacterium
CGCGGGGAGCACGCATGCGGAGCTTTTTAAAAATATCCTCTGCTGCCTTCGGGTCCCCGGATTCCCGGAAACAAATGCCCAACCCAGCCAACGCAGAAGGATGCCAAGGGATGGCTTTAAGCGTTTCCTGAAGATAATACATTGCCTTTTTATAAGAACCCTGGCGCATATATATCTTGCCTAAAAGAAAATTGGCTTCGGCGCACCCGGGCATTATCATGAGCGCATACAAACACTCCTGCTGTGCGAGAACATCTTCTCCGAAGAGCGAGAAAAGATGGGCGCGATTAAGATAGGCGACGGGATAGATTTGCTGCTGCACAAAGCAAGAAGGATTGGGCCGGTGGGCGCGATAGCGCTTCATGTCAACTGCGTACTGTTCAATAAACGCCTTATAAGAAAGGCTATTGCGGACAAAAATAACCCCGAACCCATCAAAGAACACAAGCTGCCAGCGAGGGTCTTTATAGAGATAGGCAAGTATGTTCGGTAGGGGCCGGTTATTCAAACTCATTAACACAATATCGAAATGGTACCCCTGCGCCGCCCTATCAAAAAGAAGCGTATTGCCGTTGAGCATATCGAGGTATTTTTTAAAAAAGGCTTGGCCGTAAAGTTCAGTGCGGCCGTCAATAAAAATGCGGTTGTGCGGATAGGTCCTGCCGATAAGGTAGGCGCCTGAATCAAAATCATTGAACACATTCCCTTTCATCCCGTGGGTAAGAAGAAAATCCGCTGCCCTTTCGGGGTAACTCTGCGCATTAATGCCCGAAAGGTCGCTTTTAAATTGACGGGTGGTAAAATCGTAATACCGCTGCGTAAGTATGGCGTGTGAGCGTGTTGCCATAATAAAGACAAGAAAAACGGCAAGGGCGTACCTTGCGAGGAAATAAGGCGCAGTTTTCGAAGAAGCCTTGAGTGTGATATGGGAGGCGATCCCGGCGATAGTAGCGACGAGATAACGCAGTATGAATACGTATGCGACAAACGCAAAGAATGCCACGTGTCGTACTGTCTGTGAAAAAATAAAAAACAACACAAGAAGCACAATATCCCGCATGCTCGCCCTTTTGATGTTGACGATAAAAAGCAGCCCGCAGATGCCTACCATGAGCAGATAGAAGTACGTGTTCTGCAGATACGTAACTGTCTGCAAAGTTGGCTGCAATTCCTGGATGTGTTGTAGAAAAATATGCGCCTTCCCTGCGAGGGCTTCTTTAAGTATGCTCAAAGGATAAAGGAGGCCGCGTATGCCGTTGGGGTTAATGGTCCCCGCCGCAAGAACCACCAGACACAGTTTCTTAAGCCGCCTGTATGCGGCATCGCTTAATGCCGAGGCTTCTTGCCACTGCCAGGGCAAAAACGTAAGGTGGCGCCTTAAGAATTCAGCCGTAAGAAATAAAAGAACGAGCAGGGGCCCGAGAAAAAAATACCCGTGTAGATTGACCCATATGACCTGCAGCAAAACCACGTACCAAATTTTTTTACTCTCCAAGTACGCAGTCAGCATATACAAATACCCCGCGAAAATAAAAAGGCTGAATATTTCGGGCCTGATATTAAACCGGCTTAAAGACGCATAGGCGGCAAGCAACACAAATGCCGCCGGCTCAAGGAAAGACCTGGCAAGATGCAGGCCTGCCAGCAATAGAATGAAAAAGGCTCCCGTGATAACCGTGCTTTGCAAGAAAATCAAGCCGTCTGCCCCCCACAGGGAATACAGCGCATAGACAACCACCTGAAAAAGCCAAGAATGGTCTATCCATGGCTTTCCCGCTACTGTAAAAGAGAAAATATCGCGGCAGGGGATGGCATGGGTATGCGCGATTATCTCTCCTGTTTTCAGGTGGAGCCAGATATCCAGGTCATACAAAGAGGTATGCGCCATAAGAAAAATAAAGACCAGGACGCTGGCAGCGGCACAGGCGCCTAAAAGGGAATCTATTATTAACCAAGCGTTTTTGCCTAAAGGGTTATTTTTCATAGATGCGCCGAGGCCTTAAAAATGAGGCTATTCTTTTCTGCTAAACGCCCTTCTTGAAGAAGGAAGCGTAAGATACAAAATCAATAACAGATGATACGCCAGGGAGATGATGTTTTTGACGGGCGAAGGGATAACGGTCTCCAGCGCGCCGGAAAGGACAATTACCTTGGCAATAATCAGTAATTTACTCGCCAAAACAAGCGAGGCAAAAAAAAGCAAAAGATAATAACATGGGCGGTTACGCCTAAGAATGCCCACCCCCAAGCCAAGCGACACAACAGCAGCACATACTACAAAGATTAATACGCCTAATGGTTTTTGCGAAGTGCCCAACACTAGGCTCGTGGCGACTCCGGACAAAGTAAAAGACCCGATGAGTATCTCTATGATGCCGAAAACACTAATGCCTTGGCGTAGATTCATAATTTTATAGTAACGCAGCCATCCTGTCTTTGCGTATCCCCCCATAATCAGATTGAGCGCACCGATTGCATATCAACGCTTTGTCTCAATGGCCAACCAATTTTATTTTTTTGATATTTCTTGTCAGGTAGCGGAAATAATGTAAATGCCTGGAAATCCGAACAGCCCTATCGTGAAGATTGACTATCCCGACCCCCAATATTCCTGGCTGCAAACCAGTAACCAATACCCTGACCGCAGGTATGCCTATTTGAGGATGGGTCAGGTCTTTTGCGATAATTTCACACCCTTTGCTGTGTAAAAGTTTAATTATAAATTTTATATCCTCAAGCAAATCCGCCTGGTTATAGCTTTCTATCGCACGAAACGGTATTCGTTTTCCGGAATCAATAACATCATCAAAAAAACTATGTATATCCTGCGGCATATGATTCAACATATTAATTGTAGGGTGGTTATGTCTCAAGAGGAACATGGTAGCTGCGCGTACCTGCATCAATTCTGTAATGGCTCTTGCCAATGCGACATTTTTATCTGGATGGACGCCGAGAGCGGTATAAAAACTGAAATTCCCCAAATAGGGGGGAGTACGTGGATATGCAAATATTCTAATGGCGGGGATTTTAAAACTCCCCGTAAAATAATTAAGTTTTACTTCTAGCCCTTCATCGCGCACGATCCGAACGATCAAATCGCTTAGTTGGCGATTCTTTATGGATTCGACATCGATTGTCGATACTTTAACCTTGTTCCAAGAAACCACGTCTTCCAAGTGGCATTCAATAATCTCGCAGAGTGCGTGTAGTATTGCTTCTTCGATGTTATTGCCAGTGGCGAGTCCCATGCTATTAGAGAAATCATCCCGGCATAGTCGAGGATTAAGAAAAACCAGGTTGGCAGGAATGAACGTCTCTTTTTTGCTCGACAGAGAATAACACCGGACCCACGGCCTTTTTTGGCTGTCAATTTCTCTCTTAGAATAGAGTTTTCGCTGCAGATTACAAGGGACAAAATCCCATCGCGATATCGCGCCCAGGTTTTTTATCCCGTGGAAGTCAGAATATACTAATTCTTTTTTCCTGACCGCTGAATCCGAAGCGGTAAAGCGCTCTACCCGCTCCATGAGACCACTTACCAGCGCCAAGTCATCTGTCAATCCTTTGCCCCAGCTAGGTAGCCGTGCATTGCGAAACAGACCGTTGTGAGTAACCGCGTATACCGGTATGTTCGCTTGGTTAAGCGCGCCTATTCTAAGCGTCCTTTCGTAAACCGGCAGTCCTGAGCTCTTTATGCGCTTCAGAAGCATTGTTTTAGTCGCTGCTGGGCTGGCGATTCTGTGCGTGCCGTTAAAAAAAGATTTTATAGAAGGGCGCAGTTGCATTATTGGGAAAGAAGTATTAAAAATCCGGCTTTGCAGAAAGGCATAGGCGCTGGATTCATTCTTCGCAATACAAAAACTATTAGCCCCAACCGGATCCCCGCTATATCTTTTTATGCTGTCGCGGGGTCCCGCCTACAAAATTCATATCGATGGGCGGGAACCGGGATAGAATTTAGCCCCAAGGGGATTCCCGCGGTATCGTCTTTATTCTGCCGGCGGGATCCCGTCTAATCGGCTTAATTACAGACGGGAGAACCCCTTAGAAACTAATAGCCCCAACCGGATTTGAACCGGTGTTTAATGGCTGAGAACCATTCGTCCTGGACCAGGCTAGACGATGGGGCCACAGAACTTTGTTATTGCCCCATCCTGCGTATCTGTCTTAGACCAGGCTTCCCGTCCTACAGATTCATTTCATCCGACGGGATCCCACTCGTACGATGTTAATCTCAGGAGTGGGAAGACGATGGGGCCACAGAACTTTGTTATTGCCCCATCCTGCGTATCTGTCTTAGACCAGGCCCCCGCTGTACCCTTTTTGTTCTGCCAGCGGGGTCCCGCCGGACGCAATGAAATAAGACGGCGGGAAGACGATGGGGCCATATAAAAGGTAGCACTATTCTACTATAGGGGGGAGTTTTTAGTCAACCAATTTCTCCGCTGGAAAGATTAAGGCAAGCCTTGCATTGATGCTGAACGGTTGCCAAAAAACCGGACATAATCCTGGAACCGTACATGTATAAATTTATTGACCCTCCTGAACGAATGGTATATACTTGTGTCAGCGTGGCATAAATCAAACCCGTGCCATCGAAAAATTGTGTCGAACGGCATGATAGATATAGGTGTAGGCTTAAGCCTGGAAAAAAATCCTCTGCTGGCAGCCAAAGAAGCGGCGAAAATGGCCAAGGCTAAAATGCGTAGAGGAAAAATTACCCTCGCCCTCCTCATTGGTTCAAAAGACATCTCTTACCCGGCACTCCTTAAGACGGTAGCAGGCACGCTTCAGGGGGCTTATCTCCTTGGCTCAAGCACCAACGCTATAATTTCAGGAAACGAGTTGTTCAAACACGGCCTTCTATTATTAACGCTGGGCCTGCCGGAAGACAGCTACGCCAGCGTGGCATATAATAAAGAAATAGGCACAAAAACGAGCATGACTGCCGGAGAGGAATTCGGCGTAAAGCTGCTGCACGGTATCCCGAATATCCCCCGGACGCTTGGGTTCATAATGTCCAACGGCCCCATAGAAGAACACACAAATTTTATCTACGGGGTGCAGGAAAGGTTGGGAAGAAGCTTCCCGTTGGTGGGCACCTATATGGGAGACAATTCGGCGGGTTTGCGCAATTACCTTTATTTTAACCAAGAGCTGTTTACGGATGCTAATATAAGCTTCCTGCTTGGAGGAAAACTTAATTTCGGCCTAGGGATACGGCACGGCTGGAAACCCATCGGCAAGCCGCATACCATTACTTCTGCCCACGATACTATCGTGGAAACAATCGATGGGCAGCCTGCGTGCGCCCTTTACGAAGAATACCTGAACTGCGGGCTGCCGCAACTTACAAAAGATCTCGATTTCATTTCCGTCTTCTATCCCTTAGGCCTGCGCGTCGAAGACGAAGAAGAATACCTGTTGCGCAGCGTGGTTGCTATCGAACCCAACGGGAATCTCCATTTTAAAGGAACGGTCCCCCGCGGGCAAACCGTACGGCTGATGATAGGCACAAAAGAGACCTGCCTTGAGTCTGCCAGGGAAGCGGCAAAGGAAGCAAAACAAAGCCTTTTAGGCTTAAACACCGAACAGGTAGCAAACTTAAAGAAAGAACCCTTGAGCCGGTTTGCGCTCATCATCAGTTCTTTTGCACGCCAAAAGCTTTTAGGGAGCGCAAGCGGGGAAGAATTGACAATCATCAAAGAGGAACTCGGCGACGACATGCCAATGGTAGGCCTGACTTCATCGGGAGAACTGGCTCCGCTGAAAGGGGTAAGCTATAAAGGGCAGGCATATCTTCGCAATCAAACAATAAGTATTCTGATTATAGAGGGCTAGGATGACTTTTTTTGAAACATTTATGAATATACTCGGGTTTGGCGGGCTTCTGGCGCTTATTGCCCTGGGGTTCATGTTGATGCTTAAAATAGATAAAATTAAGCAACTCGAAGAAAGCGTCAAGGTCTTAAGTTCTGAACTCAGAGAGATAGACGAGCAGGCAAAGCTTGTAATACGCACCGACATGGAGCTAAACAAAACCCAGGAGGAACTCGATAAAAAACTTTCCGGCCTCTATGCGCTGCAAAAACTTTCACGCGCGCTCAGCACTACCCTTGAAGAGAACGAGGTGTTCAAAAAAATTGAATTCTCCTCTCTGGAAGAACTCGGGTTCTCGAAATCATTACTCTACACCTGGGACGATACCAAGAACGCATTCGCGCTGCGGCTTGGCATCGGCTTCTTGGAAGAAAATATGCCGCCGATTAAGGCCTTTGTTGATGAGCACAAAAGCTCCCTCTTGGCATTAAGCGGGCACGGCAAAACTTTCTCTTCCTTCACCGCCCAAGAGGGGCTGCTGCCGAAAGAAAAAATCCGGCCGGTCTTCGGTGTAGCCCACTTTGTCGTAGCCAGCGTATTGCCCAAAGAAGGGCAAAAGGGCTTCCTTTTCGTAGGGACGGAAAATGCCGATACCCCGCTGGCCGAAGGGGACGAAGAATTAATAACGGTCTTGGCCAACTACCTCGGCCAGGCACTGGATAATGCGCGCCTATTTGAAAAAACTTGGCAGGCACACCAGGAACTCGAAAAAAAGGTCAATGAGCGGACTAGGGAACTTACCATTGCGCTGGAAGAGGTAAAAACGGCCTCCAAGCGCAAAACCGACTTTGTCTCAAGCGTTGCGCACGAATTAAGAACCCCCCTTACCTCCATTAAGGGGTATGCCGCAATACTGCTTTCCGAGAAGCTGGGTAAACTACCTGATGAAGTAAGACTGCGGCTTGAAAAAATCAATAAACACAGCGATGAGCTCGCACAATTCGTAAACGACCTGCTGGATATTTCCCGTATCGAATCAGGAAGGGCGACAATGACCAAGGGAGCCCAAGACTTAAAGCAAATTGCCGAGGAATCAGCCGACCTGCTTTCTGTCCCCTGTAAAGAAAAACAGATCGAGCTTTTGCTCGATATCCCTGTGTGCCTTGCGCCTGTGTATGTGGACTAT
>JAQUON010000075.1 GCA_028717045.1 Candidatus Omnitrophota bacterium
AAGGCTGCTTGCAGGCTAATACAACCTCATTAAAGCTGCGGCAGCCTTGGAAAGGCTTGGCCCGGCCATGGTGCTTATAAAAAAAGGCGAGCACGGAGTCCTGCTGCATAGCAAAAAATTTGTGTTTTCGATTCCTGCGTATCCTACCGCTAACGTGGTTGACCCTACGGGCGCCGGGGATACCTTTGCCGGAGGCTTTATGGGCAGCCTTGCGCAACACAATACAATCAACCGGGAAACGTTAAGGCGCGCAATAGCCTGCGGAGCAGTTGCCGCGTCTTTTAACGTGGAAGGGTTCGGCCTTGAAAAGACTGCCCGGCTTAACCGCCATGACCTGCAGCGAAGGCTTGCGCATTTCAGGCGGATTGCCGCATTTTGATTTCTTTTTAGAAACTTAAGGAGGGAACGTGGACATGCTTGAAGAAAAAATCACCCGGGATTACCAGGAGGCAATGAAGCGCAAAGATACGATTGCCTCTTCAACGCTTAGTTTTTTACGCGCCCAGCTGATGAATTACGCCATAGAAAAGAAAAAGAAGAATTGCGACGATAACGACTGCCTTGCGGTAATCAAAAAGCTCATAAAACAGCATCAGGATTCCATCGAGCAGTTTACCAAGGGCGAAAGGCTTGATCTTGCGGAAAAGGAGAAAAAGGAGCTCGAGGTGCTTAAGGGCTACGTGCCACACGCGCTTCCGCCCGAAGAGCTCAAGAAAATAATCGAACAGGCGGTCGCCTCAACAGGCGCGCAGGACATCAAAGACATGGGCAAGGTAATGAAAGAGGTCTTAGCGCAGGCAGGCACCGGCGCAGACGCAAAATTGGCGAGCGATTTAGTGAAAGAGCGCTTGAGCAAGAAAGTGCAATAATTTATTTGATTTTTTCCGATTTTATCCTATAGTTATCGTAATATGCGTGCACAACAGCACGTGCAAGAAAGGAGGTGAAACAATGAAGCGCAACACAACCGTATTTATTATAGGAACATGTGCGGTAATGGTGTGCGTGTGTGGCTGTACCAAGAAGCAGCAGCCGCTTGAAGCAATGCAGCAGCCTATGTCGCCTGAGGAGCTCAACAGGCTTGCTATGGAAAGCCAGAATATCACCATACCCGCGGTGAATGAAACCTTATCCAGGCCTGTGGCTTTGCCGGTGAAAAATATTTCTGAACCCTTGCCGCCTGCAGGGCCGTATAAGCCTACCAATGAGGATATTCAGACAGCCTTGAAGAACGCCGGGTACTATACGGGCTCAATTGACGGCAAGATCGGCCCTAAGAGCAAGCAGGCGATCATGGCATTCCAGAAAGCCAACAGCCTGAAGCCCGATGGGAAAGTGGGGCCTAAGACGTGGTCCCTGTTAAGCACACATCTTGCCCCTGTCCCTGCAGCAGTGCCCCAGGAAGCTCCCGCAGGCAGGAAGAAAAGATAGCGCGCTATTGAAAAGTATGCCTGCCTGTGGCATACTTTAAGTACCGATAAAGGCAAACCCCGGGAAACCTGGGGACGCAAAGCCACAGGCCTACCCCCGGCGGCAGGCGCCGGAAATGGCAGCTGGGTTGCAGGAGTAGATGGCACAGATGTTGGCCGTCGCCTTTATCGGCCTTTTTTATAAGAGATCCCAACAAAGTGTTGGGATTTCTTATTTTTATAGTATAATAAATAGCAACTATGCGGGAATTTCCCAAAGAGTTTTTCTGGGGTTCAGCTACCTCAGCGTATCAGGTTGAAGGCGATAATTGCAATTGCGACTGGTGGGAATGGGAAAAGAAAGGGCTTCTGCCCTACCACTCCGGCCAGGCCTGCCGGCACTATCAGCTTTATACGCAGGATTTCGATTTGGCCAAGCAGCTTAATCATAATGCCCACCGTTTTTCCGTCGAATGGAGCCGCATTCAGCCTCAACAGGATGCATTCAATCCGCAAGAAATCCAGCATTACCGCGATGTGGCAATAGCCCTCAAATCGCGCGGCTTAGAGCCCGTGGTAACGCTGCATCATTTTACCAACCCTTTATGGTTTATGAAAGCCGGCGGCTGGCTTAACCGCAGCTCACCTTCGTATTTTTTAGATTTTACCAGGAAGGTAGTTGAGGCGTTGTGCGACCAGGTAAACCTCTGGGTCACCATCAATGAGCCGATGGTCTATGTCTACCATGCCTACCTGCTCGGTGCCTGGCCTCCGCAGCAGAAGTCATTCATCGCTACGCGCAAGGCGATAGAGAACCTCATGCGTGCCCATCTGCAGGCATATGACTGTATCCACCGGATTTATGAAGAAAAAAAACTACCCCCTCCCCGGGTAAGCATTGCCAAGAATATGCAGGCCTTTGTGGCATGCCAGCCGGCCTTTAAGAACTCATTCGCAGCAAAAATCCGTAACCGCATCTTTAATTTCGAGTTCATCGAAAAGCTCATGGCAAAGAAGGCGCTTGATTTCATAGGCGTTAACTATTATACGCGCAGCCTTGTAGAGGTAAAAGGATGGGGCTTGAGGCATTTGTTTCTCGATGTCTGTACGGATAACCACAGCCAGCTTAAAAGAAACTCCCTTGGCTGGGATATCTATCCGGCAGGCCTCTATGAGGTCCTCTTGAGCCTGAAGAAATACGGAAAGCCCGTCTTTCTCCTGGAAAACGGGATATGCACGGATGACGATGCCCTGCGCGGCGCTTACATACACGAACATCTCAAATGCGTCTTGCAGGCGATACAGGGCGGGGTTGACGTAAACGGCTATCTGTATTGGTCGCTGCTTGATAATTTCGAGTGGGATAAGGGGTTTGCGCCCCGCTTCGGCTTAATAGAAGTTGATTACCAGACCTTTAGCCGCAAGGTGCGTGAGAGCGCCAGGCAATTTGCGGGAATATGCAGCAGGGGGTCACTGGCATAATGGAGTTGTTAAAGGTAGGGCTCATACTTAACGAAATTCCTCTTTTTTCCGGGCTTTCGCGCAAAGAGCGGGCATTTGTCGAACAGCGGTCCCGGATCATTGAGTATAAGAAGAACGAGATTATTTATGAGGAGAATTCTTCTCCCAGCGCGTTTTATTGCATCGTCTCAGGCAGGGTGGTAGTGTTCCGTAAAGACAGGCACGGCGAGGAGAATATCCTTGAGTACCTCCACCGCGGCAAATACTTCGGCATCATTTCGCTATTGACCGCAGAGCCGCATTCCGTGACTGCCAGGGCACTCAATGACTCCCTTATCCTGGTGATTAAAAAAGAAGACTTTGATGCAATCTTACAAAAGATCCCGGCGCTGGCCATTGACTTGAGCAAGACCTTATGCCGCCGCCTTAAGCGCAAGGATATCCACGAGAAAACAATCTTTGAGAGCACCATTATTTCGGTGTTCAGCTCCTATGCAAAGGCAGGCAAGAGCGTCTATGCGCTCAATCTGGCCTTAAGCCTGGGCAAGGAAACCCATAAAACAGCAATACTCCTGGATATATTTGCCAAGGACAAAATACCCACCATCCCCAAGAAGCTTGCCCTGGAAAAAGACTACCGCGTATTTGACCTCTCTTTCCCCCGGGCAGAAGTTTCATCCATTAAGGAGTTTATCGTAAAAGACTCACACGGCATTGATGCGGTATTTTTGGCATACCGGCAGAACGAAAGCGATTGTTTCAGGCGCATACTGGATATTGTCAGCCTCCTGGTGAACGATTACCACTACATCATCCTTGACCTTCCCTCAGCCATCGAGCAGCAGATGGTCGCAATATTGAACCAGTCAGACCTCATCCATATCTTAAGCAGCCCTACCCGTTTTGACTTAAAACGCACACGCTCGCTCATCGACAGCCTAAAAAACGAATACCGTTTCCCCGCGGCAAAAATCAGGGTCATCATCAACGAGTATAAATTCTCGGATTTAACGCCGCAGGAAAGGAGCAAGGCCTTGAATCAGGCGATCTTTGCCACGCTGCCCAAGATAGAGGCAGGGTTAAGCGAAAGGCTGGTGCTTGAAAGCCCTGATTCGCAATACGCCAGGGCAATACGCAGGATAGCCAGGCAGGACGGGGATTGCCTTGTCGGCCTGGTGCTGGGCGTGGGCGTGGGGTATGGGTTCTGCCACATCGGGGTGCTTAAGGTCATTGAGGAAGAGCGCATGCCCATAGATATAATCTGCGGCGCCAGCATAGGCGCGATTATCGCCAGTTTCTGGGCCTTAGGTATTCCCTCAACTGAAATCCTGCGCATTACCCAGGAGCTGAAGACCTCAAGGGGGATCTGGGGCTTTATGGACCTTACCTTTCCGTTTTTGGGCTTTATCAAGGGCAATAAGCTGTACAATTTCCTGAAAAAACATTTCGGGGAAAAGACATTTTACGATACCAAGATCCCGCTTAAGATTATTGCCAGCGATGTGAAGCGCAAAGAGCCGCGCGTGCTGGAAAAGGGCTTATTGGTCGATGCCATTATGGCAAGCTGCACTATGCCCGGGGTCTTTAAGCCTTTTAAATTCAAGGAAGAGCTGCTTTTTGACGGAGGCGTTACCAACCCTCTGCCTACAGAGCCGCTTTTTGAGATGGGTGTAAAGAAAATAATCGCAGTCAATGTCACGCCGTCAAGAGAGGATATCGTAAGGCAATACGAGAGGCTCAAGGAAGATATCATAGTCGATGAAAGGGAAAAAAAGGACTGGCTTGGCGTGCGCAGCCACTTTTTGAATAAGTTCAAGACCAATATCCTCGATATAATCTTCAGCAGTTTTGAAATCATGCAGTCTGAAGTCGCCAAGCAGGAAAGCCAGCTTGCCGATATCGTATTGCATCCCAGCACGCTTGGCCTGCATTGGCTTGAATTGGACAAGGCAGCCCTGTTCGCCGCAAGGGGCGAAGAGGAGATGCGCAGGAATCTCGACAAGGTATGGCAGCTTATCAAGGAATAAAAGGAGGGGTTATGGGGCGGTATGCGTTTTTCACATGCCTGTTGGCAGCAGTTATGCTAAGCGGATGCGTAGGCATCAAGGAGGGGACAAGGGGGTTCCTGGGCATTTCAACCAGAGAGCTGGAAAAGGGCCGTAAGGATGCAGTTGTCAGGACATTTCAATGCGCGCCATCTGATTGCTACGATACAATTCTTGCTACCCTTAAAGAAATAGGCGCGTATGTGTATGCCAAGGATAGCAATAAAAAGATGGTTGCGGTATATGTTTCCGAGACGGATACCACGCCGGCAGGGATATTCCTGACGGAGGAAGATAAGGCAGCTGTGCGCGTAGAGGTTTCTTCGCCCAGCAGCTATGCAAAAGAATTCATTGCAGGCAAGGTATTCGCAGCGTTAGAAAAGCGCTGCGTGAGCACGCCGGTTAAATAAATGGGCAGGCTGCGCTCTTTGACTGCGATACGCGCAAAAGCGCTTGACCGTTTGGCTATAGAACGGTTCGGCATCCCGGTAGTATTGCTGATGGAAAATGCAGGCTCTGCAGTCGCACAGGAAGCAGTAAAAAAGGCTGCAGGAGGTGCGCGCATTGCACTTTTCTGCGGAAAAGGCAATAACGGAGGCGATGGTTTTGTGGCAGCCCGCCACCTTGCCGCCGCAGGTTTTAAGCCGTTGGTATTTCTGGCAGGGAAAAAACGCGAAGTAACGCATGAGGCCGGGGCCAATCTCGATATCCTTTGTAAACTGAAACAGCCGGTCATTGAAATAAGCAGCCGTAACCTTGCGGTAGCCAAGAAACGTATGTTAGGCTGCCGGCTTATTATCGACGCGCTTTTAGGCGTTGGGGCAAAAGGAGAAGTGAGGGGGATATATAAAGATTTAATCGGGATAATCAACGCAGCAAAGGCGCATGTTATTTCCGTGGATATCCCTTCCGGCCTGGATGCAACAAGCGGCAAAATACTTGGTAGTTGCGTAAGGGCAGATACTACTGTTACCTTTATCGCCAGAAAGCGCGGCATGAATGTCGCAGATGGGCCTGGCTGCTGCGGGAAGGTACTAGTGAAACATTTAGGCGTGCCATTATGATCCTGCCTTCTGTTGCGCGCGCCAAGAGGGCATACGATTAACTGTTGAAAATCAAAAAAATCCCCGTTATAATAAATTTCAAATAGCCTATTACAACGGCCTATGAATCAACTGAAGAAGCGGGATAATTGGGGTTCGCGTTTAGGGGTGATTATGGCTGTGGCAGGCTCTGCCATAGGCCTGGGCAATTTCCTGCGCTTTCCGGCAAAAGCAGCGTCAAACGGCGGAGGCGCCTTTATGATCCCCTACTTTATTTCCCTTTTGCTGCTGGGTATCCCGCTGATGTGGATAGAATGGACCTTAGGCCGTTTCGGAGGCGGCTTTGAGCACGGCACTGCCCCGGGTATATTCCACAATATCTGGCGCAAAAACCGTTTTATCAAATACTTCGGGGTAATCGGGATATTCGGCCCCTTAGTCATTTTTATCTATTATACCTATATCGAATCGTGGACTTTGGCATACAGCTTTTTTTCGCTCATGGGTAAGTACGCGCATGTGGCGAATGAGTCAGGGATGAAAAGCTTCCTGCACGGCTTTCAGGGGCTGGAACACAACCAGTACTTTAACGGCATTGGCTGGGCATACCTGTTTTTTGCCTTTACCTTCCTCATCAATATCGTCGTAATTTACCACGGGATAAAAGGCGGCATAGAAAAATTCTGCAAATGGGCAATGCCCCTGCTTTTTTGCTGCGCTGCAGTCTTGCTGGTTCGGGTCTTTACCCTGGGAACACCCGATGCGGCAAGGCCTGACTGGAATATTGCCAACGGGCTCGGATTCTTGTGGAACCCGGATTTCCAGGCCTTAAAATCTGCCAAGGTCTGGCTTGAAGCAGCAGGCCAGGTATTCTTTACCTTAAGCGTGGGTATCGGTGTTATCCTGACGTATGCCAGCTACTTATCTAAAGGCGACGATGTCGTGTTGTCAGGATTAAGCGCGGCAAGCACCAATGAACTGGCAGAAGTCATTTTAGGGGGCAGCATCATCATACCTGCAGCCTTCATATTTTTCG
>JAQUON010000076.1 GCA_028717045.1 Candidatus Omnitrophota bacterium
CGTGCGCAACAAATTCTGCCCTTGCAGCCTGATACGGAAATTTTTCTGCGTCAGGAAGAAAATATACCTCAATCCACCTGATGTGGTGCTCGCTGGTATTGGGGTGCGGGATTTCCTTGCCCACGCTCACCGCTACCTTAACCGCCTCTCCCTTTTTTATTTTAGCGGCTGCCTCAATGACAGGGACATGCTTCTCCTTTTTCCAATCGGCAGCTTGGAATAACTCTTTGAATTCAGGCATCGTGCGCTCCTTTCTCTCAATACATTACTTCAAATCCTCAAATGTTTCTTCATGCTGCACTTCCTCAGAAAGAATATGGCAGACGAGCTGATAGGTGACGTGGTCTTTGCCTTGGGCCTTTGAGGCAATCCTATTATAGACATCAATGGCGCCTGCCTCGGCATCAGTGACTGTTTTGATAATAGCATCGTAATCATCAGTTGCCTTGGGGATCTTAGGATAGGGATAATTGGCGTTCTTCTCAAGGTCAGAGATACTGGTAATAAAAGTGCCGCCCAGCTCAAGGATACGGTTAGCCAGCTCTTGCGCATGCTCGGCTTCCTGCTTAGCGGTTTCTTCAAGCATCTCGGCCATATCTTCGTAACCGGCTCCGGTGACGGTACGGGCAAGATAGAGGTAGGCGTAATGCGCCAGCCACTCATCGGCGTACGCCTTATTTAATTCATTAAGCAGGTCTTTCAGGTCGAGATTTGCGATTTTTTTAGCTTCTTTTCCCATGATTTCCTCCTTGTGGCTTGGTGCTTCTCTTATTATTTAGGCTGCATCTGCTCTCCGCAGCAGACTATGTCGCAGGTATCAAGGCAGCCGCATTCGGTATCGACACTCACTACCAAACCACAGGTAGTGCAGGCATAGCGTTTTTTACTCTTGTTCCTCACTGCCTTCTTTCTTAATTTTTTAGCCACACTAACCTCCTTTTTTGCGTCATTATACTACGTACATAACCCTTCAAACACAAAATCATTTTTACCGGCACCGCAGACGGGGCAGACCCACGTAGCGGGTATTTGCTCAAAAGGAGTGCCTGCGGTAATCCCGAAATCAGGATCCCCGATAAGAGGATCATACACATAGTTACAAACGCTGCAGCGGTATTTCTTCAGCGGGCCTGCCTGTTTTTTAGACGCCTCTTCTCTGATATAGGTAGGGGCGGTTTCAGGAGTCGTCCCGCGCTTAACTTGGTGGTAATACTCATACGTCATCGGCTTGGCTACTTTCAGGACTTTTGATTCCTGCATCTGGCCCAAAAACACCGTATGGCTGCCGCAATCAAACGAAGCAGCCACTTTTGCCTCAAGATAGCCGATACAGTTCTCTGTTACCGCAGGGCACCCCGAAGTTAATGTCGTGTATTTGACGCTTTTAAATTTCTCTTCCGTCCTGCCGGTTTTAAAGCCAAACTTGCCTATAAAAATCAGGGGCGTGTCTTCTGCGAGTATGGAGATAGTAAACCTCCGCGAAGCTGCGATGAATTCGTGAGTCAGGTTTTTTTTATTTATGCTTATCGCTATGGTAACCGGCTGGCTGGTTATCTGAAATACCGTATTGGCGACCTGTCCGTTCAGCTCACTCTCTTTAAACGAAGAGACGATGTACATTCCGTAGCTTAGGTTATGCAGGATATTTGGGTCCATGGCCTAATATATATCTTGATACAAATCCCCGGCGATTGCAATGCTTTTTTTTAAGCCTTTGCCGCCTGTGTAGCCCCCCGCATAGCTGCTAGGTCATTTGCCGGGGAGGAGATCAACCTCAAGTCAAATGTATCTTTCAATAATCCGAATGCATGCGGCGACAGGAATGCGGGCGGGGTCGGCCCAATATACATACCCCTTATCCCTAAATGGAGAAGTGTCAGTAATATTGCGACGGCTTTTTGCTCAAACCAGGAAAGGACAAAACTTAACGGCAGCTCATTTACGGTGCATTTAAACGCATTGGCAAGCGCCAGGGCAATCTGTATGGCCGAATACGCATCATTACATTGCCCTGCGTCAATAAGCCTGGGGATACCCTCGATTGCCCCAAACTTCATTTTGTTAAAACGGTACTTCCCGCAGGCAAGCGTCAAAATCACGCAATCCTTCGGCACTAATTCTGCAAATTCGGTGTAGTAATTCCTTCCCGGCCTGGCCCCGTCGCATCCGCCGATCAAAAAGAAGCGCTTAATCTTGCCGCGCTTGACCGCATCTACGATTTTATCTGTTATGCCAAGTACCGCACTATAATGAAAACCCGTGGAGACCGTATCCCCGTTTTTTTCTATAAGTGGCGGCAATGACAGGGCTTTTTCTATGAGAGGCGTGAAATCCCTGTTTGGAATATGAGTGGCGCCCGGAATACCGGCAACCCCCGCAGTAAACAACCTATCAAGATACGTCTGTGGCGGAGGCACCAGCACGCAATTTGTGGTAGCAAGCACCGGCCCATTAAACTCGTTAAATTCTTTTTTCTGCTCCTGCCATGCACCGCCGTAATTTCCCGCAAGGTGCGTAAATTTCCTCAACTCGGGATACCCGTGCGCAGGAAGCATCTCCCCATGAGTGTAAATATTGACCCCCCTGCCTTGCGTTTGTTTGAGGAGCTCATAAAGATCGAGGAGGTCATGGCCTGTCACGACAATCCCCGGGCCTTTCCTGGTTCCTGTACTGACCTCAACGGGAGTCGGATTGCCGAATTTCTCAGTGTGGACCCGGTTGAGAAGCTCCATTGCTTTCAGGTTCATTTCCCCGCACTTTAACACCATTTGCAGGTACTGGTTAAGGTCAAAGCTGGCATTGGTCACATTCTTAAACAAGGCCTCATGGGCAAAGGCATCCACTGCTTCGTCCCGGGCGCCGAACTGCCGGGCATGATAGGCATACGCCGCAACTCCCATCAGGCCGAAATGCAGGGTATCCTGAAGGCTCTGGATATCCTCATCTTTGCCGCATACCCCGATCTTTGTGCAGCCCTTTCCTTCAACTGTCTGTTCGCATTGATAACAAAACATGCCGACTCCTTCCTTACTGCAACCTTTCCCCGTGAATACTTATGACTACTTCCTTAAAAGGAACCTGTTTGCCCGAAGCGCTGAGGGCGTTTTTTATGACGCCTATCATACCGAAACAACAAGGCACCTCCATGTGCGCATAGGTGATGGATTTGATGGTATTGTCTTTGAGGATCTGCGTTATCTTTTCTTCGTAGAACCCGACATCGTCAAGCTTAGGGCAGCCGACAAGCACTATTGTGCCTTTCAACAAGTCGTCGTGAAACTGCGGGTATGCAAAGGGCACGCAATCAGCAGCAATCAAAACATCTGCGTTTTTAAAATATGGCGCAGAGGTAGGCGCAAGGGTAATCTGTACGGGCCATTGAGCAAGCTGAGATTCGCAAGAAACCGTCTTTTTGTGCGCCATATCCTTTTTCTCTTTATTTCTTAAATCCATTGTCCGCGAGCCCGGACAGCCGGCAAATGCATGGTGGCCGGACGTATTGTCATCACAAAGAGAGACTTCGATGTGTTTTTCCTTTAAATACTCAAGCGCCTCCCGTAAAAGCCCCTCTTCTGCGTGCATTTTAAGGTGCATAAGGTGCGCCTTGATGACGTTTTCGCCCTGGGCGGCGATATTGGCCATCACCTTTCTTTCGTCATAGGGCTTGGCTTCCCGCTCTTGCGTAGTAATCGCGCCTTGCGGGCAATGGCCTATGCAGGCCCCTAAGCCATCACAGAATAAATCACTTATGAGCCTGGCCTTGCCGTCAATAATCTGCAAGGCGCCCTCCGGACAATTAGGGATGCATACGCCACAGCCGTTGCATTTCTCTGTGTCAATTTTGATTATTTTTCTTTTTGCCACGGCGGCTACCTCTCTTTTTCAGTAAATCAGCAATGCGTATTGAGCGAAGTTGCGAAATAACATACTGCTCAATGGCATCTATTTTCTTCTTCAGTGAGCAGTTTTTCTTATGAGGACAGGCCAGGTTCCTTAACAAACACTCGTTTAAACTGAAAGGGCCCTGGAATATTTCCATAAGGTCTACGAGGAAAATTCTATCGGGCGGCACAGACGCCTCAAACCCCCCGCCCAATCCTTTAGTTGAACCAAGTATCCCTTTCTTGTTGAGCACCTGTAAAATCTTGCGCAGGAAAGGCCGGGGTATGTGCAATTTGCTGACCATTTCAGCCGACGACACCACCTTGTGGCCGCCCTTCATAATATAACAAAGGGCGCGAATCGCATAATCGGTATCGCGGGTAATTAATTTCATGCTTATCGGATGGGGGGTATCTTTATAAAGGAACAGGCAGTTTAACGTCGTGCCCAGGACATGCGACTGCAGCCCTCTTTGCAATGAGCGACAGGGCGAAGCATGTATTTAATCGTGATATCCATCGCCATCCCTCCTTTGGGTATAATGATACCATATCTGTATCATTTGTCAAGTATTTTTTAAAACTATTTTTTAAACACCTTGCAGTTATGTGCGTGCGCTCCCCAAGGGCAGGCCTTCTTCTTTCGCCATGAACCCTCTGCGGCATTCCGCTAATGCTGCCTGTGCTGCCTTTTTTCCTGAATAAAGCATTGCAGAAAACGTAGGGCCCATGCGTGGCAGCCCGTACACAGAAGAAACAGCCATTCCGCAGACAATAAGCCCGGGGTATATATAGCCGGTCTTTTCAACAACCAGCTCTTCCGATACATTCGCATCCATAGGGCCGCAGCCCGGTAGTTGAAGTATTCCTCTCTTATGTAACGCCAGGCATACCTGCGCATCATGTCCGGTTGCATCAATTACTACCTTTGATTCCAATGTAATGGGATCAACGCAGGTGATTTGCCGGGGTAGCGCTGACACAGCAGTCCAGTTAATCACCACCCCTTCTACTCTTCCTTGCCGTAGCAATACATCATCGCATTTAGTCATATTCAGCACCTTTGCACCCGCATCGCAGGCAGCGCTGATTAACTTCGCGCAGGCACAAGGGCCGTCAGCTACAAACAGACCCTCGCCCTTTTCTTTATACGGTATGCCTAGTTCTTTCAGTATTTCCTGGCCGGGTGAGCGGAAGGTGAGCGTATTCATAAGATAACCGCCGATCCAAAACCCTCCTCCAAGGTAATTATTCCCTTCGATAATGAGCGTTTTCAGCCCGGCATGCGATAATTCTCGTGCTGCCATCAGGCCGCTTGGCCCTGCGCCTGCTATAATCACATCGCAGACTAGGTACTCTTTAAGCCACTGTGAAAATTCATCCACAATAGCCCTGCTGATAGATGCGTCGCTTACCCTTGCAAACATCTCCTGCCTCCTTTCGTTGCGTAACAAAAAACCCCTATGGCCACCATAGGGGTTAGAAAAGGGAGAATATTCCTACGCTGGTATTATCCAGTCCTCCTTGGCGCTTTGTATCCGCTTCGTTAAATACGCCAGTGCGCTTCGGAGGATCCACCGTAACCCATCGTCTTTCTTACTTCAAATTCAAAGGGTGAAGGTGGAATCAGGTTCTCGGGTCATCCGCTTCCCGCGGAACTCTCAGGCCGGCTTACGACCTCCCCGTTTTTTATTATTATATACCTACATATATGAAAACGTCAATCTCTCTTACAATGACTTCTTAGCCAAAGACAATAACTGAATGATCGCCTTCTTGGAATTCGGGATAGAGCAGCCGGCAACATCAAAATGCCCTCCCCCGCCGAACGTTTCGGCAATAGAGGCTACATTAAGGTTATCTTTTGACCGCAAGCTTACACGCAGCAGCTTTTTGTTCTTTTCCCTGAATAACACCGCGATCTTAACTCCTTTAATGGAGCGTATTTCGTCGGCAGCGGCATCGACATCTTCGTCTTTGCCTCCTACCTTGCGGAAATCCCTTCTTTTGACAATCGACCAGGCAAGCCTGCCTCGTTTTAAGAACACGCAGCGCGAAAGGCAGATGCCGGTCAAGATTGCCGATTCGTTAGACTTTGACCAATATACCATATCGACTAATTTATAAAAATCGACTCCTCGCTGCATCAGGTCTGCGCACATCCTAAACGTAAAAGCCCGAACGTTGGGCAGGCGGAAAGAATTTGTTTCTACGACTAACGATGTTAATAGATTCTGCCCTATCCGGGCGTCGATTCCGATGCGCAATTTTTTAAGCAATAGATAAACCAGTTCGCCTACTGCCGCTGCCTTGTGGTCGAGTATCTGGATAGTGCCGAACGGCCTGCGGAATTCATGGTGGTCGATTTCAAGTATATTTTTTGATTTACGGAACATCGCATAGGTATCGCCAAGGATCTCTTTGTTACTGCAATCTACGGTAATGGCAAGATCAACCGGGAAAGGCGTTTTTTTGCGTATGCGTGTTGCGCCCGGCAAATTCCTGTAAGGTTTAGGTACACCGTCGGTGCTGACCATATATACCTTTTTACCTAATTTCCTAAGGGCCAGCCCCAGGGCCAACAGCGAACCTATTGAATCTCCGTCAGGATTAATATGCCCGGAAATCGCTATTGTGCGGGCTTCGCCCACTTTTTTCTTTGCCTTCTCAAATTCCATCATCTAAATCCTCTTGCGGTAGCTTTTCATCATCAGTGAATTTGACACTACCGATACCGAGCTAAACGCCATGGCAATACCCGCAACCATAGGATTGAGCAGGAAACCGGTAACAGGGTACAAAACACCTGCAGCAACCGGTATGCCGATTAAATTGTAGAAAAATGCCCAAAATAGGTTCTGTTTTATCTTCCGGAAGGCATAGCGTGAAATATCGAACGCTACCACCACATCCCGCAGATCATCCTTGATTAAAATAATATCCCCCGCTTCAATCGCAATATCGGTGCCGGTACCGATGGCGATGCCGACGTCTGCCTGCGCTAATGCCGGGGCATCGTTGATCCCATCCCCCACCATCCCGGTCTTTATGCCTTTGGCCTGCAGTTTCTT
>JAQUON010000077.1 GCA_028717045.1 Candidatus Omnitrophota bacterium
ACTGGTTAAGCAAATCCGACGATATCTGTATGCCCATTTCCCCTTCAACCCTGCCGTTGGTATCCCAATGGGCGTCCATCATAAAATCTTTACTGCGAAGCGAAAGCCCGCGCATCCTCACAAGCTCCTGCGAGAGGGTGAAATAAAGATGCATGGCGCTAAAGCCCATATTGTTTAACGAAGGAAGCCTGATTATCGAGGCAAGTAAATCGAGGTCTGCAGTGCCGTTCCTGACGTAACATCTCGCTTTCAAAAATTCATTTTCTGAGTTGTCGAACTTAAGCAAGGTTTCCATCGTACCCGACAGCAATTTACTGGTAACGTTGAGGTCAGGGATCAGCTCGCTTACTTCTATGTCATTGCCCTTGATGAATCCGTTAAACAAAGCTTTATTCTTTATGTCCACGGTCATTTTCCCGCTAAAACGGCCCTGATAACCCCTGAACCCGATATCGTTGATAGTGAAACGGTTTTTCCCTATTCTCACCATTGAGGAAAACTCGCCAAAATACAATTTATGGCCCCCTGCAGCGCCATGCTTGATAAGCCTGACTGAATCTGCCTTCAATGATTTTTCTCGGAGACTAAAATAATCGAAATCTACACTCGCGAATTCAGCCTTCAGATCGAGGTGGTCGTTCTTCCTCTTATACATGCCGCTTACCGCCAGTGTTCCCTTCATGGTATTCCTGATCTTGCCTTCAAAGACAGCTTCCAGTTTAGTCAGGAAAGGGTCATGGAATGAAAGAAATTCCTGCGGGAAAGACAACTTACAAAGCACTTTCGGCTCCTGAAGCGCATAAAATTCAAAGGCTAAATTAAGAGGAAGATCATTAAGCCAAAAATTTGCATTACGGATCTTAAGCGCGCCGCGGGCACATTCAAGTTCGCCATTTAAATTTTTTATATCAAAAATCTCACCGGAAGAAATATGGTATCTAAAGCTGCAATCAATCGCGTACCCTGCAAGCGAAAATTCGCTATTATCCATGGGGCCGTTGATTTTAAAAGAGACGAAGATGCTTCCGGAAGGGTGAAAATTATTCCTTAAAAACCCGATACTTGAAACCTGTACCGTAGAAGGTATAAAGGTAATATCCAGGTGCGGGTTGTATTCGGCGAAATTCCTGTTTACGCCCATGCCGATGATCTGCTCTCTGCCTATATCCAGGAGTATCATGTCCATCACAAAATCATTGCCTTTCACTTTCCCCTGCATTGTGCAATCAAGCTCTTCCTGGATTAGTTTCTGTTGGAAAAAGCGCGTAACGTAAAAACGGTCGGACAGGAGGTATTTAAAATGCAATTTACCTTTGAAGCGGACATATCCGGACGGCTCCAGCCGGATACGTGCTTTTCGTAAAGACAGATACATCTCATGTTCAAACATGGGCTTATCCGTGAAAAATATTTGTGCCTGGTCCACGTACACGGTGGTATTAATAAACCTTATCCCAGCAGGATGATTCCTTAGGCGGGAGAGCCTTTTATAAATATCGCTGTATAGAATCTGGAGATTTAAGCCTTGCGGTTCCCTTTTAACCAGAAAAAGTGCTTCGTGGACCCTGATCGCATCAAATGCAATCTTGCCGCGGAACAATGAGGTCAAAGATAAAGGGATCGACGCAGACTTGATATAAATACTAGGCTGCTCTTCCCTGGCGCAAAAAACAGCTGCCCCTCTTACGACCAGCCCGCGTACGTAGTTAAACCCTATTGATTCAATTTCAAGGCGGCACCCCAAAAAGTCGTTTAGGAACGCGATGAGTTGCGGGCTGGATTTCTGGAAGGAATAAGAAAGGATGCCCTGGAAGACGGCAGCCAAGAAGACTAAGGAAAAAAGCAGTATCCACAGCCTCCTACGGCCTAACCTCAAGAAAGGCTTCATTATTCTTAAATACTTCGATCTTGTCGACATAATCGACGACGTCGTAGCGGTTATTCAAAATGGAGGTATATGATTTCGTTTTTGAATCGCTAAAAACCAAAAAAAGCGACTTGGAAAAGAATTTTTCTTTTAATTTCTCTAACGTCTCGGCATCTGTTTGATGCTCCGAAATTATCTTATAAAGCATCACATAGGCAAATACCGCGATTTTACTTTTTTGGTTTGCTTCTATACAATACTGGAGTTCATCAATGGCATTGTTATAGTTTTTAATTTGAAAATAATATTCTGCAAGCGCAAACCGGATCTCAGCGGCGTGCGCTGACTCGGCATTATCCCTCAGATACGCAGAAAGCCGCATAAACGCAAAATCAGGACTCTCCTTCTTCACCTCTTTTATAAACGCATTGAAATCGTCCGCGGGAACAAGAGTCGCGCAGGAAGAAATGAAAACGGGAAATAACAGGCAAATGATCAGTTTAGCCGCTACTCGTTGCCGATACATCCTTCTGCTCCTTGCGTATGCATCATTATATTATTGTGCCATAACCTTTATATAAAGCCAGCATTTTTGTGCAATAACCCTTTCTACTTAAAAAGAAGGCTTCAGGTTCTCCCCTGCAAAACGCGTAAGGCCGAACGCATCCTGCGTCCATCCGTTACACAGCCCGCAGCGCTCCATCAGTGCATGCGCATGCGCATATTCCTGGCGGAAAAGTTTCCTGTTGAGTTCCCCGAAATTACACGCACGGTAATAAGGAGTGTATTGGCTCATGAGGCTGATGTATGTGTCTTGCGATATTTCATCCGCGATAAAGCGCATTATACCCTCTGTCCCGGCAATTCCTGCAGGCAGCACTAGGTGGCGTATAATAATGCCTTTTTGCATAATCCCTTGCGAGTCAAATTCGGCAACGCCGACCTGCGAGTACATCCGTTTCAGGGAATCTCGGTTATAATGAGGGTAGCCGGCAGCATCCGAATATCTAAGAGCCATCCGGTCTTCATTGTAACGCATATCAACAAGGTATATATCGACTATTCCCTCCAGAAGGCCGATACTGTCCGCACGCTCATACCCTGAGGTATTATATACAATGGGGATGCGCAGGCCCTTTTCGGCAGCAATAAGGAGCGCGGCGAGTATCTGCGGCATTACGTGCGTGGGCGTGACCAGGTTAATGTTATGGCATTTCATTTTCTGCAGCGAAAGCATGCGTTCAGCCAGTTCTTCAGGGCCCACTTCTTTGCCCCGGCCCCCCTGGCTGAATTCAAAATTTTGGCAGTACACGCAAGCCATATTACACCCCGAGAAAAATATAGTGCCGGAACCGTGGATTCCGGAGATCGCAGGCTCCTCGCCGTGGTGCGCGAGGAAACTGAAAACCTTCGCCTTTAGGCCGCTGCGGCAATAGCCCTTTTGCCCCTTAAGGCGGTTTACCTTACAGCGACGCGGACAGAGTTCGCAAGACGCAAGCATCTTTGTAGCCTGCTCGCTGATTTGCTGCAACTTGCCTGTTTTGTAGGATTGAATATAGGAAGCAGTCATATTCGTAGTGCGTATAGCGTATTGCGTACGGAGTACGGCGCATTAATGACAAATTACAAATGACAAAACTAAAAGGGTCAATAGTCCATAGTCGATAGCCCTGCCTTCAGGCAGGCATAGACCATTGACTATAGACCATCGACCATAGACCCTGCACTGAGATTTTGATATTGGGACTTGGAGCTTATTTGAAGTATGGAACTTTGACATTGGAATTTTATTTGTCATTACACCGGCTGCCTAAACCTCAACCTAAGCCTTACTTAACCTTAGCCTAAACCTTGACCTTTTTATCCTTTACCTGTTGCGAATATATCTCCCTTATCCTATTAAAGATTTCAATATACGCCTGGGTCCTGTAATCCGGATACGTCCACTCCCATGGCTGAAATGAATCCTTTTTAAACAAAAGCGTCGTTTCCGCATAGATTCCTTTTCCTAAGTATATGCGGTGCGCGTAATCTTTAGTCGAAGCGAGCACGAACTTGGCAAGGGTAAGATAACCCGGATCTATATTAATACAACGCCTCCCCTGCTGCGCAAGCGTTGCCTCTAATGAGTTGGTAAAGATTTTGACGCGCGGGAGCTTTTCAGGGAGGATAAGAGGGTTAAAACTGATAAACGTCCGCGTAAGATCTTTCCCGAATTCTTTCTCGTAATAGTTTGTGAAGGTAAAAGGAATAGGTGCGCTTTGGTAGTCTATATCGCCGAACGCGCGGGTAAGCGGCTGGAGGGCTTTTTGGAGTAACCCGTTCTCCCTGGAGATACAACCGACAACAAGCTTAACGGGCAAGGGTTTAGTGGCTTTTCCCATTTGCCGGAATCCGCAGGGGAAGCTTAGGAAACGAATTGATTAACGTACTGGGATATTTTTTTACGGCAAGAATCGGTAATTCCGTTAAAGAATATGGCTACGTTGAATCCGCCCGAAGCCTCATCTTCTGCCCTGACGATTACCCCTTTGCACTCAACCACAGATATACCCCTGCGGTTATGCATATCAGCAAGGGGAAGGTTCAATTTTATGTTCACCTTGGTAAAGGGGGGAACGTATTTTGCAATACGGCAATACGCCCCGACGCAGCTTATGTTTTTTGTGCTGGTTGCAAAATCGTAGCCATTGGCGATTACGTTAATGGGTAACTGCTGTGCTATCCTTGGGGAAATCCTTCTTTCTGTCTTTATAATTTTTGTCATTTTTTCGCCTCTTCTTCTGCGCCTTTCTTCGCACTCACGGCTTTAAGCCAGCACTTTTTAGTACAGTAATATTTCCCGTCACGGTAATATTTTTTTAGTTTCTTTAGAGGCTTATTACAACCAAGGCAATTGGTTTGTTTTTCTACTGGCTTAGTTTCAGTTTCCATTCGCAAGTCCTTCTGGTTGAAAAAGATATGGGTTAGGTTAAAACTTTCCTTTACCGAATTTCCATATTACAATATAGAAATTATAGCACATATTTCGGCGGTGTCAATAGCCTCGTTTCGTAGTGAATATGGAATATTGCGTATTGAGTAAAATATACTGTTAGCCAAATCCTAAATCCTAATATCTAAATCCTAAACAAATCCTAAATTCCAATGTTTTAAATCTCAAACGGATTCGTTTAAAGCATTGGAATTTGCGATTTAGGGCTTGTTTAGAATTTAGGATTTAGTGCTTAGAATTTAATAAGTTGTAAAGTACTATCTATATAAACAGTGAATTATTCTATAGAGAACGATATGATAATATTAAACGACAACTGCGGATAATCGAGCTCTTTCGGGAAGGACGGAAAAGGCGCTGAATTACGGATGCTGCGCAACGCAACCTCCCTAAGGTAGAAACCGCCGGTAGACTTATCTTCATGCAGCTTTACTTCCCTTAAGGACCCGTCCCGTGCGATTACGAAAGAAAGATACACATCTCCCGTATCATTGCGTATGTAATTCTGATACGCCGCTCGTTTTATTTTTTCCCGCACAATCTGATAATAGCTCATATAGGAATTGCTGGTTATCTTGCCGGGGTCAAGCGGAGGAAGGGAAATCTTTTTTTTGATCGCAATAATATCCGGTTTGATCACTTCCGGCCGCACAAGCGGGAGGTTGGAAAAATCCGAAGATGCAAGCTGGCTTCTTCTTTCCGGGCCCATCAGGCTTTCGTCATTAATAAACGGCGGAGGAGCAGGTTTTCTAAGCGGCAGCTTTGAAAGCATATCTACTTCCTCCGCTCTCCTTGCCAGGGAAGGCCTGGGCCTGTCGTTATTATGCGGGGAGTTTTTTACATACACTATCTCCATCCGGGAAGGCTTTTTATCGGGTAAGGCGATATCAAAATGCGGGGTACGGATAAAAGCCAGCCCGTGGATAACAAACGACACCAAAAAAGCGATTTGAAACGCTTTGTCCGAAAGCATATCGTGTTTAGGGTATCATATTTCACAGCCTCTTGCAACACTAAGTTTGGGGGGTCAAAATTTTACTTTGCCACCCGTCACTATATTCCTCCCGGGAGAAGGATAATATCCCCTCTCGCTATATACGGTCGATATTGCCCCGTATTCAGAATACTGCGTATCAAATATGTTATTAACGCCGATGAACCAACTGACGTTATTGCGTGGCTTTAGGGTAAGCCTAAGATCCAAGGTAGTATAGTCGTTCATGGTCGGGTAATTATGCGCCTGGTCGTTAATAAAATACTGCTCTCCAGTGTAATTAAGCATCAGTGCAAGGCTGACTTTTTCCCAGGGTTTGAGCGTTGCGCCCAATGATGCCCTATGCCTTGGCACAAGCGGTATTCTGTTCCCCCGGTAGCTGCCTCCTTTAAAAAAGGCATCGGTAAAGGTATATTGCCCTGAAAACGCAAGGCCGCGCAGTGCATTCCAGGTTATTGAATATTCCAGCCCCCGGTGTATGGTCTTGTCGTAATTCTTATTTTCATACGTCGCGGGGTCATAATATAGCTCATTGCGCAGCCTCATATCAAAGTATGTTATTGTTTGCATTAAGGATTTTGCGAAATTATGCACGTAACCTATTTCATAATTATATGCGGTCTGCGGCATCAAGGAGGTGTTAACCGGCGGGCTTGACCAAATACTATAGTACTCATCAGTAGCCGGCAGCCTGAAACTTTTTGTATAGTGGAAGAACAGCTTCGACGCAG
>JAQUON010000078.1 GCA_028717045.1 Candidatus Omnitrophota bacterium
GCAAAAAACAAGGGCAAGAATACTACCTGCTGCCCTGCCCTTGCGATCTAACCACTTATACCGCTACCGGCTCTTCCTCTTGAAGCGGCTCTTTCCTGGTGCTGCCGAATTTTACCGACACGATCTTGGAAACCCCTGACTCCTCCATCGTAATACCGTACATCACATTGGCATTGGCAATGGTGCGTTTGTTGTGGGTAATGACGATGAACTGGGAATCTTTGATGAATTCCTGCAGTAACCTGCCGAACCTGTCCACATTAGCTTCGTCGAGTGCTGCATCAATCTCATCAAGTATGCAGAAAGGCGCGGGCTTGACTTTAAAGACGGCAAATATAAGTGCGATTGCCGACATTGACTTCTCCCCCCCTGAAAGCAAAAGCACGTTTTGCAGCTTCTTTCCCGGAGGCCGGCAGATAATTTCGATGCCGGATTCAAGCGGGTTCTGCTCATCGATAAGGAACAGCTGCGCATCCCCGCCGTTAAAAAGCAGCCTGAAATAATTCCTGAACTCAACGGATACCTTCTCGAAGGTCTCCAAGAACATCTTTTTGGTGGTCTGGTTTATTTTACGGATTGCCTCCTGCAGCGATTCCTTGGCTGAGCCTAGGTCATTCTGCTGCTGGATAAGGAAATCGTAGCGTTTCTTCAACTCATCGTATTCTTCGATAGCGACAAGGTTGACCGTACCGTAGGAATCGAGCTTCTCGCGCAGCGCCTGGATCTGGCCAGATACCGTATGCTCGTCGACAGGCTCTGCGGAAACAGGCGCTTCCTGTGCCCCGGCATCCAGGTCAACCTTATACGCCTGCAAAAGCCTCTCCTTGATCCCCGAATACTTAAAATCGAGCTCCTTGTCCTGCATCTGCAGGTTGTGCAACGAATCCTTCAGCACCTCCATCTCCTGCCTATGCATCTCTATATCGCGGCTGATTTCTTTAAACGCAAGAGACGCGAGGGCGCATTCTTCTTCGGCTGTTTTCAACGAACTGTGCTTGCTTTCGATGGTTTTTCTGGTTTCGATTATCCGCGCCTCCATCTCCTTGATTTCATTCTCCAGGGCTTCTTTCTTATACTCCCCTTCTCTAAGCTGACCCTCCAGGGCCTGCAAGCCGTCTTTATCCTGCTGATAATTATCTTCAAGCGACTTAAGCGTATTCTCCTCGGAGGCAGCCCTCCTTGCCAGCGCATCGAGTTCGGTCTTGATCTGTGTAATGCGCACAATGATTTCTTCCTTAAGGCCTGCGCGTTCCTCGATATTCTTCTGTTCATCGTGTATCAACGCTTCTTTTTGCCTGTTTTCTTCCTCCAACGCCTGCAGGCACGCTCTTTTCTCTGCCATTGACGCATTAAGTTCGCTTAGTTGCGAAGAAACATCCGAAAGCTCAATATCAATTACCTGGAGTTCTTCGTTTAGTTTATCTACTTGCGCGGCAACGTTCTGATAGACTGCTTGTTTGTTTGCCAGCGCCAAATGCGCTTCCTGTAATTTCTGCCGCACCGAAAGGATATCGCCGTTGAGCAGGTCTATCTGGGACTGATGGGCCGACCTTGTCAACTGCATACCCCTGATTTCTTCTTCAATCTGTGCGATTTTCTCGGTTACCCTTTCTACATCAAGGTCAATCGGCTTTGCCTCCCCCGAAACCTTGACCGTTGCGCCTGAAGAATTGTCTTTAAAGATATCCTTCACCTTGATGATCAGCCCTGAGATGCCGTCCGGCAAAGGCGTATCCAAGTGCACAACCGCATTCATGGAAGTGGCGATATCTTCGTATTGTATTTTAAGCTTATCCAAAAATTCCTTATATGACTGCATGGTTAACAGCTGTTTCTCAAGGACGGCAATCTCCTCTTCCAGTTGGGAGAGCGCCAGGTTCCTGTCAGTGAGCTGGCCATTTAATTGCGATATCCGTTCAGTGTGCCCTGCGGCAGAAGTTTGTGTTTCGCTCACCTCCTGCCTGACGCGCGCCATTTCTTCCTCGACTAAAGCCTTTTCTTCCTGCGCCTTTGCCCTTTCGATCTCAAGCCGTTTCTTGCGCGCAAGGTATATTTGCTCTTTGGAAACAAGATCGGTAATTTCGTTTCTTGCCTGTGTCGTTTTGGCTGCCGCATCGAGCATTGTCCGCTTTGACTCGGCTATCTTCTCCAAAGAAGCCTTGATTGAAGCGACTACCTCGCTAAACTCCTTTTCTTTCTTCTCAAGCAACAGCGTTTTCTCTTCGATAGTCTGCTTCACTTTAATCTGTTCGTCTATTAGCAAGTGTAACTTTTCTTCATCCTGCGCAACCCTTTGGGCAGCCTGGCCGATCTGTTCTTTGAGTTTCAACTTATTCTCTTCGAGCTCAAAGAGCCTATCATTGTTAAACTGGACGTGCTGCGCATCCCTTGAAGCAGCATGCTCTAGCTCGATGATTTCTCCCTTGATGGCCTCAATGCGCCCTTCCCAGGCCTTGATCGAATTGGTTTGCTGCGCAATCTGCTCTTCCGCTTCTTTGATCTTCTGCACATACGCGTCTTCCTTATCTTGTAAGTTATCCAGAGAAAGGCCAAGTTCATATTTTTGTTTACGCAAGGCCTCTTTCTGAACCAGGCCGAGTGAGACTTCTTTTGCTTTCAGCTCCTCGAACGTTTCCTTATACCGCCTGGCCTTATTTGCCTGCCGCTCAAGCGAGCCTATCTGGCGCTTTACTTCTGTGACGATATCGTTTACCCTTAAGAGGTTTTGCTCCGTTTCGTCAAGCTTGCGCAGCGCCTCGCGTTTCTGGCTCTTGTACTTGGTGATGCCTGCGGCCTCATCGAATACAAGCCTCCTGTCTTCGGGCCTTGAGCTTAAAATAAGGTCGATTTTACCCTGCGCAACCAGTGAATAACTCTCAGCCCCTATGCCTGTGCCCATCAGTAAATCAAGAATGTCTTTGAGCCTTACCGCAGCCCTGTTAATCAAATAATCGCTCTCGCCCGACCGAAAGACCCTGCGGGTCACAATTAACTCATCGTCATCAATGGCAAAGAACCTTTCCTTGTTGTCAAAGGCAAGACTTACTTCTGCCATACCCAGCGCAGGCTTTGAGTCGGTGCCGTTGAAAATCACATCCTCCATCTGCGAGCCGCGCAGCGATTTCACCGATTGCTCTCCTAACACCCACCGGATACTATCGAATATGTTGGATTTACCGCAGCCGTTAGGCCCTACTATCGCGGTAACGCCGGGTTCAAAATTCAGGACAGTCTTATTCATAAATGATTTAAACCCTACCAACTCTAATTTTTTGAAATACATGATGCCTCCCCTTTGTAGTTAATGCGCCTGCTTCTCCATCCAGGTATCTATTTTTTCTTTCTGAAAACGCCATTGCCCGACAAGTTTGATTGCCGGGATCTTGTTTTGTTTGAGCCACTCATAAATAGTCCGGCGGCTCACTTTCAGGTATCCTGCCAGGTCCTCTATGGTCATTAATGTAATTGGCATACGCGTTTCTTTTTTAAGTTACGCTCTAAATTATAGGTAAAAAAAATAAATTTGTCAATGAAAATCTTTACATTCTTTAACATATTGAGTAAAAAATTAACTTAGAGTACTATATATATGCATAGATATGCAAACAATAATCATATATAACCTGTTGCTAAATAAAGAGTTATTGAAAGGCTTGTCTTGTTTTAATCAAATACTTTGACGGGCTTAAATTATGCGGGATGGCTAGCGGGTTTATAGCAAATCAATCTGAGTTCGCTGGTGTAGCTTCCTTCTTTATCCTTAAACCACAGGCCTTCAGGCCCAGGGAGCATCTCGGTAATCAAAACAGATTCTGCGCATTTTTTGCTGAAATTAACGAACGTCTCTATGGCAAAAAAATTCTCAAAATCAATGAATAATGGCTTACTCTCGCTATCGCTTTTTAAGAACACATGCGTGGGGATTCTTTCCTTTCTCCTCCATTTCTCTACGTCTATCCATAATGCTACGCCTTCGTTGCGGTAGGAATCTTGGATAAAAAACAAATCTTCTTTTTTAAACACCCACTGTTCTCTCTGGAATACGAGATTATCCAGTGCAACTCTGGGGTAATGACGTGTTTTTTTAGACGCCCTCGTTGACTGAATCAGGGGAGATAATACCGAAAAGAGCGCGCCCAGCCCCGGGAGGTGGTCTAATAATAATAATCGATTACCCCTGGCATCCTTAAGCGCAACGTCCTTGCCCTTAAGAACAATCATAAGATCAGAAAAATTGATTGCGTGTTTCTGATGATCGGCGTAATTCTCATACTCTATTGCTTTTGGGACCATGAAGTCGTAATGGATATCAATAAGCCGGCGAGGAATAGTCAACAATTTTCCTAGCGCGCAAGACCCTTTCACCCGTGCTTGTATCTTTTCAACAGCCTTCACGAAAGATCTCTTTTGCTTTATTGGCTGTACGGCAAAATTATGAATAATCAGAGGGTAGCGCATAGGGTGGGCTTCTCCCAGCACAAGGGAATATTTTCCTTTACCTATCCCGCGCGCATTCCGCGCAGCAATAAGAATATCGCAGCCTGTTGCCGCAGCCTCAGTACCATCCAAATACGCGCAGAATTTCCTTTCTAGGTCTTTGCGTGCAAGGCGGACGTGTCTTCTGTTTTGATACCGGTCAATGTAATCTAAAAAATCGTGCAACAACCCTGCTGATAGTTTATACTGTTTTTCTAGGTTTACCCCTCCCACTGTAAAAATTGAAGAAGGCCCTTTTTCAAGTATCCTGGCGATGACTTCCTTTATATTAGCTTCTTTCTTGCGGAAGTTATTTTTAAACCAATCCCGGAATAAAGCCCTCTTTATTTTATTGTACTTTTCCGTGTTAAAAGAAGCGAGCCCTAAAAGGAGGCCGGTTGCCTCCCTGATGTCGCTATGCATGTTCCTACCGAAAGAAAATTGTGAAATATCCAGCTCGCAGTAATCAGTAAAAAGACTCCGAAGTGAATTTTTGCCTTCCTCGCCAGGAAGGATGAAATCCGGGCCAAGTATGTTTTGCAGCTCTAAGATACTGTTTCTCTTTTCAGAAAAATCCCCCCCCTCAAACCTCTTTCTAAGCAAGGCAATTTTTTTAAGCTTTGCGAAATTAGCATTACGGTGAATCCCGGGGATTTTACTAAGCGTACGGATAAGATATGCTTCGGGAGCCTGCGTCTTGGAATTAATATCCAGCCCGCTAAGCAACAGCCCCTGCCTAATGAGTAATCTTATCTTTGCAAAGATAGCTTCTCTGCGGATACATGAGGATTTAAAAGTAAGATAGATTTCTTCGGCGCTCAGGCCATTGGCAGATAACGTTATTATTTTTTGCGCATGCGCATCCAACTTGATTCTTTCTGAATTTACCAACCTCAAGGCATGATTACCTTTGATATACACAGCAGGGACCGGCGTAGGCCTTAACAATCCAAACACGCTGTTGTCATTAATGATATCCTCGATAAGCCCTTGTATAACCGGTAACGAAACATAACTCTTCGTAGTACGTATCAGACGGGGATCTGGTTTCTTTATTACCACATTATTGTTATTGCTAAAAGTCCCCACGCAAAACGGCCCGAAAAAACTCACTGTATCATTCTTAGTGCAGAATCTTTGTAAATATCGATACGCAAGAAGCTCTCTACGCCTCTCCTTGCGATATCTTGTTTCTTTGTGAAGCGCCTCTTTGGAAAAAGCCTTGACAGCCTCATAGGCATCCTGAACCAATTGATTTTGATGAAAAACTGCTTCCTGGAACGCGGGCCCTGCGGAGATCTTCTGCAGTATGATTCTTTTTTGATACAATTCTTCCCTAAAGGCCTTCTCTATGGTATCGGGAGTGCGCACATGCTTGTGTTGTTTCAAAAAATTATTGATTTTTGAATAAGTAGCCTTGAATTTCAGGCCTTCCATTAATTCAAAAGGAAAACCAGCGCAGCGAAATATGAAATATTTGCCTATGCCCCACTTGTGACTCATGGTCATCTATTATACTCTCTTAGGCCGCTATTTCAATTGACTTCAATTAACTGCAAGGTTATACAGCGCAGAATAGGCGGGTTGAAGAAATTACCTTTCGAGGTCGGTGAGATTGCTGAATTGACTGGCCTGTTGAGCGGAAATTGTATTAAGCTTGTCTTTGGTGGTATTAATGGCAGAGCGATAGCTTGCTGTGTCAATGCCTTGCTCTAAAATGAATTGGTTTTCTGATTTTGAATCCTGTGTAAAAGGCTTGAAATATATTCTAAGCAATAAATAAAATACGTAACACACAATGGCAGCTGTAAAAAGAAGGCCGATTAATCCTAACGCAAAGCCCCTCTCTTTCCTGTGCCACGACCGCATACTCATCATTTCCTGATTGCCTCTTCTAACTTTTTTGTCAACGCAGGAATAATCTGGAAAACGTCCCCGAC
>JAQUON010000079.1 GCA_028717045.1 Candidatus Omnitrophota bacterium
ATGATATCTGGGATTAGATGAAGAGACTATTCATTGATTTGGAGATATGTAATCGGTGTCAGGAGTGTATTGCCCGTTGTGATTATTTTTACCATCCCCAGAATAACGGGGTAACTGCGCTTCGGGGGTATGCGACGTTTGCCACTATCTGCCGGCATTGCGAACAGGCCCCTTGCGTAAATTCCTGCTATCATAATGCCCTTGAGCGCGTTGCTGACGGGCATATCAAAAGATATAAAATGCGTTGTACGAGCTGTAAGACATGCTCTATCGCCTGTCCTTTCGGAATTATTTTTCACGATTTCATCCCTTACCTCGATTCTAAATGCGATTATTGCATAGGTAGTACAGAAGGGCGCGCGAAGTGCGTTATTACCTGTCCAAAGAACGCAATAGAGATTAAAGAGGTACAGGAGGACCCGGAAAAAAATATCTTCCTCGTCGGGGAACATCTTGCGGTCCATACCCTGAAATGGTCGCGTGAAGACATACAGCTTAAAAAGAAGTAATGACAATGGACGTATTATTTAGTTATCTGGTATTTCCCGGTTTTCTATTCAGTGCCTCTGCAGGTTTGTTTGCGGGTTGGATAGACCGCAAGCTTACTGCCCGGATACAGTATAGGGTAGGTCCGCCATGGTATCAGAATTTCGTCGATATCCTTAAATTGTGCTATAAGGAAACCGTTGTTCCTTATGCGGGGTCAAGGGCCGCCTTTTTATTATCGCCAATCGCCGGCTTCTTAAGCATGATATTGGTTGTTTCTATCTTGGGACGGGCTATACAGTCCCCTTTGGAGAGTTTTGCCGGCGACCTGATTGTGGTTACCTATCTTTTGATTATTCCCGCACTGGCGGTGATAATCGGTGCTTCTTCCTCAAACAATCCTTTTGCGTCTATCGGCGCCTCAAGAGAAATGAAGCTTATTCTAGGGTATGAACTTCCGTTCGTTCTGGCGATGGCGGTAGTAGTCATTAAATCGCATGGCGCGTTGAACCTGGGCGCAATTATCAATCGCCAGATAGCCTTTGGGCCGCATATCGCTTCTTTTTCCGGCGCGCTTGCATTTGTCGTTGCCCTTCTGTGTATACAGGCAAAATTATGCCTCGTTCCTTTTGATATGTCCGAAGCGGAACAGGAAATAATGGCGGGTGCGTTGGTTGAATATTCGGGGTTTCCGCTTGCAGTCATAAAATTGACCAAAGCGCTTTTGTTGTATGCGCTTCCGGTGTTGCTTATCAGTTTATTCTGGGTCAATAACTTGAATCTGCCGTCGCTTATTGTAAAATATTTCCTTATCCTCTTGGCCATAATCCTTATCAAGAACACAAATCCGAGGCTCAGGATTGACCAGGCGATGAAGTTTTTCTGGGGACCGGTGAGTTTCTTGGCCGTCCTCTCGGTGGTATTGGCATTGATAGGCTTATAATAAATGAAATTACAAATGCAACACGCAATACTCAATACGCAATACGCAATACGAAAAACATGAGCATAAAAATCAATATTCTGACGAAATCTCTATGGGCCTACCATGCGGCTACTTCGCCGTGCAACAACTGTGACATAGAAATACTCGACGTGTTTACTCCTCGCCATGACGTCGAGAGATTTGGCATAGTGTTGGCAGGCAGTGTCAGGCATGCCGATGTGCTTGTAGTGACCGGTGTCCCGAATTTCAAGACTAAAGAAAGGCTTAAGAAGCTTTATGCCCAGGCTGCTCGCCCGTGCTTTGTGGTTGCAGTCGGCGGGTGTGCGTGCGGGAGGATAATGTTCAGGGATTCATACAACAGCCCCTGCGCGGTGGATGAGGTCATACCGGTGGACGTCTATATTCCTGGTTGCCCTCCTAAGCCGGAAGCAATTATCGCCGGCATTGTTAAGTTGATCGATAAAATAAAAGGGAAAAAATAATGATTACGGAGAAAATCAAAACACGCCTGAAGGAGCAGATATTAGACTGGCTTGAGCATAATCCAAAAAGGATTTATATTTCTGTAGCGCCCAAGGATACCAGGCTTATTACCGATTATCTTTTTAAAGATTTGGGCTTTAGGTTTGCCACTGCTTCGGGGCTGGATACGCCCTCCGGCTTTGAGATTCTGTATCATTTTAGTTTTGACAAAGAAGGGGTGGTGGTATCCTTGAAGGTGCTGCTGAAAGATAAAAATAATCCTCAAATAGATTCGTTGGCAACGCTTTTCCCTGCCGCAGAGTGGATCGAGCGGGAGATGTGGGAGATGCTTGGGATCAATTTTGTAGGGCACCCCAACTTAACACGGCTGTTACTGGCTGAAGAATGGCCTGAAGGAAAGTACCCTTTACGGCACGAACATAGCGAAGAAGAAGGGCACGGCCATGCGCATTAAGATTAAGGAGGAGATTGAAAATCAATGAGCCATAAAGTCGTAATACCGATAGGGCCTTACCACCCCCTGCAGGAAGAGCCGGAATTTTTCCGTCTTTATGTAGAAGGGGAGAAGGTGGTTGATATCGATATAGTGATAGGATATATGCACCGCGGGATAGAAGAGCTTTCAGAACACAAGCATTATGACCAGGTTGCGTTTTTGGTGGAGCGTATCTGCGGTATCTGTTCGACGAGCCACCCTTTTGCATATGTGAATGCAGTCGAGGACCTTGGTAAGATTCAGGTACCCGAACGGGCACTCTACATCCGGACTATTATCGCAGAGCTTGAGCGGATACATAGCCATCTTTTATGGCTGGGCCTTGCCGGCCATTTCATCGGTTATAATACGGTATGGATGTGGGCATGGCGTTACCGCGAGCCGGTGCTGGATCTTTTTGAGACGATCTCCGGCAACCGCAATCATTACGCAATGATGAAGGTCGGTGGGGTCAGGCGCGATATCAGGGATGAAGATATACCTATAATAAGAAAGACCCTCGATGAATTAACCTCTGCGACTGAGATGTTTAAGGGGGCGGTTATGGATGACCCGGTCATTCAGTGGCGCCTAAAAGGAGTCGGTATCCTTACCAGGCAACAGGCTCTGGAATGGTCTGCGGTCGGTCCTACGGCAAGGGCTTCAGGCATTAATATTGACGTGCGCAGGGATGATCCTTACGGCGCGTATGACCGCGTAAAATGGAATGTGATTATTCAGAAAGAAGGCGATATTTTTGCGAAAACGGTAGTCAGGATATTGGAATTATTCGAGTCGATCAGCATCATCAGGCAATGCCTGGACGCAATGCCTAAAGGCCCTATCGATGCGGATGTACAGGAGATACCGCCCGGCGAAGGGATAGGGAGAGTCGAGGCCCCGCGTGGCGAATGTTTTCACTATGTGCGTTCGGACGGGACCAACCGGCCGGTGAGGCACAAGATCCGCGCGCCCAGCTATATGAATGTAGCGACCAACAAGGTGGCAGCCCCGGGTGGGACTATTTCTGATGCGGCGCTCACCCTGGCGGCAGTTGATCCCTGTTATTGCTGTACCGAGAGGACGGCGGTAATCGAGCGGCCTTCGGAGAAGAAAATTATGAATGGATGGGACCTGATTGAAAAATCCCGTCAGAAAACCAAACATTTCTTAATTACCAGGGGCAAGTAACTATGCGACAATTAGCCGAGATCAAAAAAGAAATCGCAGGGATGGCCGGGCTGGCTTTAGAAATGTGGCAGATGACATACCGTTCTTTTATGGACCACGACCTTGAGTTGCTTGGCGGGGTCCTTGAAAAGGAAAATAGTTTAAATGACCTTGAGAAACGCCTGACGCAAGGCCTTGTAGAGCTAGGCCGTGCGTCCGGCAAAAAAGAAGAAAAGCACGCAATTACTATTTATGCCGACGTGGTAGGCGATTTAGAGCTCATTGGCGATTATTGCAAGGATGTCCTGGAGAGGGTCCAGATCAAGATCGAAGAAAAATTACTCTTCAGTGATGACGCGGTAAAGGAATACTCCGAGTTATACCGTAAGACCGAACATGCGCTTACGGAAGTAGTGAATGCGCTTGCCCGGGATGATCTTACGTTGATAAAGGCCGTGCTGAAGAATGAAGAGCATATAGATTCTCTCGTAGATGAATACCGCAGGAGGCATACTCAGAGGCTCCTCGACGGCGTCTGCAGCCCGCTTGCCTGTAATATGTTTTTAAATATGGTGGATTTCTCGGCGGCAGTATATTACCATACCAAGAAAATTGCCAGGAACCTCTTGAAGGTAAAATTATGAACTCAGTGCTGCTTACCATAGTCGTACCTTTATTGGGGGCCGTTCTCATTCCGTTCCTTCCGAAAAGATTTAAGCCGGTTGTCTCTGCTTCTATCTTAGGCATTACTTTTTTAATTTCGGTTACCGCATTGCCTGTTGTTGCCAAATACGGGGAAATATTCCTTCAGAAGAAAATCAATGAATGGTTTAATATCACATTTGTCATTGACGGCTTAAGCGCGGTTATGGCGATGATATCTTCATTCGTCGCCTTTTTAATTGCGCTTTACTCTCTTGAATATATGAAACACTATGAAGAGAGGGGAATTTTTTACTTCTGGATGGTTTTGTTTGTAGGGGCGATGATGGGGTTGCTGTTTTCGGCCAACCTGCTGTTACTCTACTGTTTTTGGGAAATCACCGCAGTCTGTTCCTGGAAATTGATCGGTTTCTATCGGCAGGAAAAAGACCTCAAGGCTGCAGACAGGGCATTTCTGGTTACTTTCTTCGGTGCGTCTTTATTACTTGCGGGAATCGTGATGGTATTCTTCAGCTACGGCAGCCTCGATTTGTATTTTCTAAAAGGAAAGACCCTGCCGATGATTACTTCATTTTTGCTGTTGGCCGGGATAATCTCTAAGTCCGCACAATTACCTCTTCAGACATGGCTTCCTGATGCGGGGGTTGCGCCCACTCCGGTAACCGCGCTCTTGCACGCCGCTGTGTTAGTCAAAATCGGGGTGTATGTATTCGCCCGGTTGTTCGGGCAGACGTTCCTTGCGCATCCCGCATTTTTCTCTGCGGTAATCACCTTAAGTATCGCGACTATCATAGTCGGCGCTGCTTCGGCTTTGGTTGAGAATAATCTCAAACGGATTCTTGCCTATTCTACTATAAGCCAGTTGGGGTATATATTGTTGGCCTTGGCCCTCAATACTAAATTTATGCTGGCGGTTGCGCTTTTGTATATCCTTGCGCACAGCCTTGGTAAGGCCGGTCTTTTCTTATGCGCAGGGATTATCGAACAGAAGACCCATACCAAGAATATAAGCGAATTAGGGGGGCTCTATAAGACCATGCCGCTTACCGCTGCTGCATACCTTATGTGTGCTTTCTCGATTGTCGGGCTTCCTCCATTCTTGGGTTTTTGGCCTAAATTCCTGACTGTCTTATTCACGGTGAAGGAAGGGTATGTGGTTGCCGGGGTTCTTGCCCTTGTGGGCGCATTGGCAACGCTGCTGTATTTGTTACGGTTGTTTAATTTTATTTTCCTCGGGGAAATGAAAATAAAGGCAGAAGAAGGGAAACGTTCGGTCATGGTGCTAGTCGTGATGGTACTTGGCATTGCGTCGTTTCTTTTGGGATTAGCAGTCAAACTTCCCCTTGGTTTTATCACTCGACTTATGCAATGAGCGCATTGTTATTCTATAGTTATGGAGTCCTTGTAGTGGCCGGCCTTCTGCTGCTTGCATTCGGCAGCGAGCGTATAAAGAAATGGCTCGCCCTCACGGTGCTTTTGGCAAGCCTGGCAGCTGCGCTGTTTTTTTCCGGCGCCTCATTGCACTCAAGCGTCACAGTCGCTATCACAGGAGGCTTTGGGCTAACGTTCGGCCTGACTATCATTTCCAGGCTTATTTTTGTATTAATAAATGTATTCGGAGCGCTCATCTGTCTTTACGCGGGTAAGGACAGGCAGGAAAAAGGTCTTTATTTTTCCTATCTCCTTTGGCTTATCGCTTTCTCTAACCTCGCAGTAATGTCCAAGGATTTTGTTTCTTTCATTTTTTCCTGGGGCGCTACGCTGGTATTACTATATCTTTTCCTGGGCCTTGGCTCTTTTCGCAGTGCCACAAAGGCGTTTACTATAGTAGGCATGGCTGATTTTTCGCTTATGCTGGGAATTTGTGTATACGTTGCTTCTACGGGGACCATCGCTATGCCGGAAGGGGGAGCTTCGAAGCTTATGCTGAATAGCCCTATGCACTGGCTGGCATTCGCTTCTATGCTTATAGGGGCGTTGTCAAAGGCAGGTTGCGGCCCGTTCCATACCTGGATCCCGGAGTCGGCAGAAACGTCGTGTATGTCTATTATGGCGATGTTGCCTGCGTCGCTGGATAAGTTATTGGGTATTTATCTGTTGGGAAGGATCTGCGTTGATTATTTTACGTTGAATCAGATTGCGACATCACTATTACTGGCAGTGGGAAGCCTCACTATACTTTTTGCG
>JAQUON010000080.1 GCA_028717045.1 Candidatus Omnitrophota bacterium
GCAGTATCGCATGTTCGATCCCTCCGTTGTATTGGTCCACGGGCATCCAGTGTGCTGCTTCCTGCGTATCAAAAGGCCCTGCGGTAAACTGGGGAGAGCAGAACCGTAGGAAATACCAGGAAGAATCAAAGAATGTGGCCATAGTATCGGTTTCTCTGCGGGCCTTAGATTTACACTGCGGGCAGATGGCATTGACGAACGTCTTGGATTTACCTAAAGGGCTTCCCCCTTCTCCGCTAAAAAAAACATCCTGCGGTAACAGGACGGGGAGGTCTGCGTAAGGTACAGGCACAGTACCGCACTGTGGACAATAGACAACCGGTATTGGGGTGCCCCAATAGCGTTGACGGGAAATGAGCCAATCGCGCAACCGCCAGTGGGCTTGTGGCCTACCGATGCCTTTCTCCTCCATCCAGGCGGTAATCTTCTGCTTCGCTTCCTGATTTGCTAATCCGTCAAAATGGCCTGAATTAACCTGGATGCCGTCTCCCTCATACGCCCCAGTCAATTCAAGAGGATTGCGTATCTGTGATCCGGGCTCTTGTATGACTATGCGCATCGGCAGATTATGTGCTTTCGCGAAAAGAAAATCGCGCTGGTCATGGGCAGGCACTGCCATAATCGCACCGGTTCCGTATTCCATCAACACGTAATCGGCAATCCAAACTGGTATCTCTTCGCTATTGACGGGGTTAATCGCAAAGCTGCCGGTAAAGACCCCTTCCTTTTTCACATCAGCTGCAGTGCGCGCGGCATCGCTTTCTTTCGCCGCCTTATCAATAAAACGCAGGGCTGCTTTTTCCTGGGGGTTTCCCTTAAGTAAGTCTTTGACTAAAGGGTGTTCCGGAGCAAGCACAATATAGGTCGCTCCGAAAATAGTATCGGGCCTCGTAGTAAAAACGCGGATGCGGCCAGAGCGTTCTTTGAGCGGAAAATAAATTTCTACGCCTTCGCTTTTGCCTATCCAGTTCCTCTGCATGGCAATCACGCGCTCAGGCCAAAGCGTAAGCTGCGTAAGGTCATCCAGAAGCCTTTCTTTATATGCGGTAATCTTTAGGTACCATTGTTCCAGTTCTTTCTGTTCTACTTTGGTCTTGCACCGCCAGCAGCCGCCGTCAATGACCTCTTCATTGGCAAGGGTCGTTGCGCAGGCCGGGCACCAGTTCACCAAAGAGGCCTTTTTATACGCCAGGCCTCTTTCGAACATCTTCAGGAATATCCACTGATTCCACCGGTAATAGCCGCTATCGCATGTGGAGATTTCCCTGCTCCAGTCATAGGAAAAACCAATCTTTTTTAACTCCGCGCGCATCCATTCGATACACTTATGCGTCCACGTATCCGGCTTGGTCTTGTTTTTAATAGCGGCGTTTTCGGCTGGTTGGCCGAATGCGTCAAACCCCATCGGATGCAATACCTCAAACCCCTGCATCCATTTATACCGGCTGCATACATCGGCAATGGTATAATTGCGCACATGGCCCATATGAATTTTACCGGAAGGATAAGGAAACATTTCGAGGCAGTAGAATTTCGGCTTACCTGTAGCAGCCGCCTCAAATACCTTGTGCTCCTGCCAGTACTGCTGCCATTTTTTTTCAATGGTCTTAAAAGGGTAACTCATCGTCTTCTTATTTATTGTGAAGGGGGATCAAAGAAATCATGGTCTGAATGCCGCGCAGGATGCTCTCGGGCTTACAGGGCTTAGTCAGGTAATGGTCCGCTTCCATGTTATAACACTGTTTTACCGAGTCCAGTTCGGTTTTGGCGCTGATAATAATAACCGGCCTCCATTTGTCTTTATACTTTTGCCTGATTTCCTGCAATACCTCAAAACCGTTGAGCTTAGGCATGACCAGGTCAAGGAGCACCACATCGGGGTTCTCCTCTTGTACCTTACGCAGGCCCTCTTCTCCATCAGAGGCACTGATCACTTCGTAGTCGTGGCGCAGGAGAATATTCTTCAAATATTCAATGATCTCTTGATCGTCATCTACAATCAATACTTTGAATGCCATAAAGTCCTCTCTGTCTTAGTTGCGCAAGGCCCTGACAAAATCAAGATTCATCTTATCCGCCTCTTGAGTGTCCTTAGGCGTCTCTAAGATAAACGGCAGGCCCCTTAACTTCTTATGATTGATAATCCTTCTCATGCCCTCAACGCCGATATAGCCTTTCCCGATATGCTGATGCCGGTCATGGCGGCTGCCCAATTTGTCCCGGGCATCATTTAGGTGGATAAGCTTCACCATATCCAGGCCGACATAAAAATCTATCTCGCCAAGCATTGCCTCAAGCCCTTCCTTGGTAGCGATATCATACCCGGCCAGGTAGGCGTGTGCCGTATCAAGGCAAAGGCCAAGGCGCTCCTTCTTCTTTATCCCATCGATAATCATCTTTTGGTGAATAAACTTATAACCCAGCCATGACCCTGAACCAGAGGTATTTTCCAGTAATATGCCCACCTTTGCAGCACTGGTCTTTTCAATAATGCGGTTGAGGGCCCGGATTAACCGGGCAATACCAGCTTCTTCGGAAGTCTTCTTGTGACTGCCCATATGGGTGACTATATAGTCGGCTTTTAACATGTGTGCTTCAAGGACATCTTCAATATATGCCTCAACGGAAGAGTGATACAACTGCTGGCTCGGAGAAGCCAGGTTGATCAAGTAAGGTATATGGATACAGAGAGGCCGTAATTTATATTTTTCCTCCCTGTAGTTAAATTCTTCTATCTCTTGGGATTTTAAAAAATTATCCCTCCACCGCTGAGGATTGCGGGAAAATATCTGCATGGTGTTGCATCCTAATGCATGCGCCCGCTCCGGGGCTTCATGCAAGGCACTGCCAGCAGATATATGAACACCAAGCAACATAATGACTTAAATTATACTCCTCTCAAAGACCAGCGTCAAGCCATAGTCTTTTAAGGGAATACCGAATGAGGAGGGACGAGCGGACAAATGCGCTGTCTCGTTCGTTAAAAATATTGGTTTAGCGTTTATTTTGGCTTATTCCTCTATCCATTGCTCTAAAGCTTCGATATCCCAAGCAAGGCTTTTTGTCGACCTACATTCCAGAGCCTTAGGAATAGGCATCTTCTCGGAACCCTCCAGAAACATGCCCCGGATCATCTTCCAGGCATTTCCCGGGAAAAGCGCATCTTTCATCTTATAAAAATTGTTAATCTCCCACTCAACCCATGCATCCAGATAAGTCTCATTCCCTATTAAAACTACTAGTTTAGAGCAGTGTTCAATTTTTTTAATAATTTCTTCGCGCACCGATTTTGAACGACTATCGTTCATCTGGCATATAATCAGTTTCTCGCTGCCATCGGGTAATATTTCCTTGCAGGAATGATCGTGAGTTTCAAATGCATGCTTTGATTTGTCCTTAAGCAAATCGAAGGCGTCAACCTGCTTCTGATCGGCGTGGTAAAAACTGGCAAATACGTTTATAGCCATGGCTCATGCTCCTTTTTTATCGAACCTCAACGGGGGCCTGTTTTTCTCCAAACAACCCATATTACAAACCATAGTCATTCAACGATTCTGGCTGGTATAATATCTCTTTAATCTTGAGCCTTCTTATCCCTGCAGGCACTTTCCATTTGATAACGTCTCCTACTTTATATCCCAATATAGCGGTGCCGATAGGAGCTAAAATAGAAATTTTATTCTGTTCGATATCTGCGTCTTCGGGATATACTAATTGATAAATCTCGTCTTTAGCCGTATCCACATCCCTAAGGCAGACCCTTGAGTTCATCGTAACTACATCGGAAGGGATCTTGTCGGCATCCACTATGATTGCCCTGTTTAATTCGGACTCGAGTTCTTCCATCCCCGCCCTCCCTGCGTCATTCCTTTGATTTTTTATTTTTCTTACTTCTTTAATTAAACCCAAACCATCCCGCGAGCTAAAGCTGTAGTCACGCTCATCAAGTGAGTTCCGCTCAACATCCCGTTGAGATGCCATACGTGTAATTATTTCCTTGAGGCGGTCGAAATTCGGCTTCGTAATATAAATCTGTTTATCTTGCATTACAGCCCTCCTTAGTCGGCGGTATTATTTAACCTTTATGGCAATTTCGGCAATCTTCACAGTGCCGGCGGCAATATATTGCAGGCATTTCACTATAAATAATAGAATGGACCCGCCTTGTACTGGCGATGCAGCTGTCTTGTTTATTGCCAATAAGTCCTCCTGCGTACGGCTGCATATCTTTTCTAATTCCAGGCTCCCTAAAATAGTTTTCTGCGCTAATACTGCGTCTTTTCTTAGAAAAGAAATCGCGGAATCCCAAACTATATTTTGAAAAATTTTCACGAATTCATGAATGTTAACCCTATATTTATCGGGGATACCTGTATCTAAATTTGACAGGGCCGCCGCAATGCCGGTAGTCAATCCCGCAATTTGCTTTAATTCAACATTCACCCTTATGCCCGAAGATATAAGTTCCAGGACCTGGCCTTCGGGTTGATACTGTTCGATGACGCCGGTAAAATATTGTTCAGACGCGGCGCAAAGAGACCTTATTTTTTTATTATAAGCTATTACCTCTTGTATCTTCTGGGTATCAAAATGCATCAGCGCGCTGGATGTTTTGCTTATAACCTCTTGCGTTAAGCGGCAGCACTTAAGCAAGTCTTCATTTAATTTTCTGAGTTCTCTGTCGATGCGCATTTCTCAAATACCTCCTGCGCATGTAAGATAGTTTTGTATACCCAAATTAAAATATTCATGTTGCATTATATTTTGATCCTCGCAATGGCTTGATAATAATATGCTTGGTTTCTAATTTATAGAACAGGCAATCCATAAATTTTCCGACACAGTATTCCTTTTTGCGTTTCGGGCGGATACGGAAAAACCCGTCTCCGCAGCAACCGCAATAACCAATCGGCCTTGTAGTAACAAAATAAGGGCACATGATTCATTTCCTCTTACATAGCAGGACGAAGACGCGCTGCGGTCCTTACATCCCCTATGGTATAAAATGCACCAGGGTCAAATTTCTTTATTATGCCTAATGTCCGGTCCAATAACTTGCGCCGCACAATTATAAAAATAATCTTAACAGGCCCAGATGTTCCCTGTGCGTCGATTGTGGTTGCGCCGTAACCATTTGCGCGGAAATACGTTAATAAGCCGACCGGGTCCTTGTCTGTTATGAATTGAACCGCTAAATTCCCTATAGCCATCCTTTTTTCTATGGTGATGCCGACAAAAGTCCCCATACTGAAGCCGGCCGCAAAGGCAATATAATTTATGGGGTTATTCAAATTCTGCATTATTTGGGTGACGCCTACAAGCCAAATCAGCATTTCAAAAAACCCTATAATTGCGGCAAGCGCTCTTATCCCCCGGGTAACAAAAATAATCCTCATTGCCGCCATGCTTACATCCGCTGCCCGCGCCAGAAAAATCAAAAGGGGGATAGCTATTTGAACAAAAATGTTTTGCGGTATATAAAACTGCATATCAAATATTCTCCTTTAAATCTTTTATTCTTTATTGCCAAACGAATTATCTGCCTCCTACTGAGATTCTTCGTGGTATGTTTTTGCTTTAAAATAAGAGCGATCCTTAAAATTTCCCAAGCAAGACTTCCTCATTAATTCTTCGCTAGGACAAAAAGAGCCTTCAGGGTGACAACTGCATAGGGCTTGCGTTTTTAACTCAAGCAGATACGGCCACATGCCGTCTCCTTTTATAATCCAGGGTTAGCATATGCTAACCCTGGACTTGCTTAAACAGGCCAGTATTTTTGTTATTGAGCGGGCGTTTCTTTATTTTCGCTCGTTTCTTCGATTATTGTAATAACATCACCCACTGCGATAACGGCCTGTTCAAGCGCTTCTTTCAGCTGCTGAAGAGACATCTGTTTCTCTGCCATATACACCTCCTTCTTGGTTCAAGTTTGTGTCAGTAAATGTCTCTATTTTAAAATATTGGCAGTCCCTGAACCTGCTGAAACAAAAATCATGCCGCTTT
>JAQUON010000081.1 GCA_028717045.1 Candidatus Omnitrophota bacterium
GTGGAGACGTATACACCACCACATTGATCAACAAACTTTTCTGCATCCTTGTCAATAAAATGGCATCCCTTGACCCCTTCGGCATCGGCATCGAAATGGAGGCCGATAAGCCGAATTGGTTCGATGCCCTTAATGGGCTTCCCGCGCTGCTGGGGTCATCGATCAACGAGACCTTCGAGCTTAAACGGCTCCTTGCGCTCATCGAGAAATTCTTTGTCTCAAGCGGCGCAGGCTCCGTCGCACTAAGCGATGAAGTATATGAACTGCTCGCAAAACTAGATAGCCTAATCCTGGAATACTTCGTTTCAACCTCTAAAAACAGGGATTTTGATTTTTGGGATAAAAGCCATGTCTTAAAAGAAAAATACCGCCATAACACAAAATTCGGCTTTAGCGGCAAAGAGACAGAGGTCAACGCAGATACCTTAAAGGGGATAATCGCCCATTGCATAAAGAAGATTGATGCCGGGCTAGCAAAAGGCTATGACAAAGAACGAAACGTCTATTATTCTTATTTTATAAACGAGGTAACCGAATACCGCATATTGAACCAGAATTTCGTAACACCTACAAAATTCTCCCAAAAGAAGCTGCCCCTTTTCCTGGAAGGCCAGATGCACGCATTGCGCCTGAGCGGTTCGCGTCACAACGCCCAGCTTCTTTACCGCGGAACGCAAAAAAGCGGGCTCTACGATAAGAAATTGAAGATGTATAAGGTTACCGCCCCCTTACAAGAAATGACGGAAGAAATCGGCAGATGCAGGGTGTTTACTCCCGGGTGGCTTGAGAACGAATCTGTCTGGCTGCATATGGAGTATAAATACCTGCTGGAAGTTTTGAAATGCGGGCTTTACGAAGAGTTTTACAGAGACCTGCGCAATGCGCTCATTCCCTTTCAACGGCCCGGACAATACGGACGCAGCATACTCGAAAACTCTTCTTTCTTGGTGAGCAGCGTATTCCCGGACAAATCCCTGCACGGAAACGGGTTTGTGGCGCGGCTCTCGGGGTCGACCGCAGAGTTTGTGAATATGTGGCTCTTGATGAATATAGGCAAAACGCCTTTTTCCCTGGATTCAGAAAACCGATTACAGCTTACTTTCTCCCCCATCCTTGCACAATGGCTTTTTGCCAAAAATAAAACATACCGATTCAATTTCCTGGGCACCATCCCCGTAACGTACCACAATCCGAAAATGCAAGACACCTTCGGAAAAAACGGAGTCGGGCCTGTTAAGATTACATTTTGCGACGCGTCGGGTAATCCCGTCGAGATCAATTCCGGCACTATCCCCTCCCCTTACGCGCAACAGGTCAGGTCGCGCGCAATCACATCGCTTGAAATCTATCTCGGCTAATTTTATACATTGTGCATTTGTGCAACTTGAAATCTTGGCTTTAGCGTGCTATACTTATAATGACAATTTGGTAACCTACTGAAAAGGCAAACTAGCAGTAATGCTGGGGCGCAAAGCTGCAGTCCCGAAAAACGGGAGGCTGAGCTGCCAAAGGGGTTAAAAGAAACAAAACCCCAGACCCTAAGATGCCTTAGGGTTTTTTAATGAGACCCCCGCAAAGTTTGCGGGGGTTTTTTGTTAAAGGAAAAAAATGAAAGCGCAAAGAGTAGTGACATTCCTAGACCGGGCTGAAGTAGATTTTCTCGATAAAGTGGGGAAAGACGCGCTCTTTACAAGCGGTATGAAAATCTCCAGGACGAAGATAATTTCATGGACGATAGATTTCGTAAAAAAACTCGGTATCAACGGGAAGAACATTAAATCGGAAAGCGACTTTGAGCACAGGATACTAGAAACGCTGGGGCATGGGGGGTCAGACCCGCTACCTTAATGCAATGGAGGCGCCTTCTATTCAAGGCGTGCACAAGGAGGGTTTGCCATGAAAAACAAAAAAGTAATCGTACTGTGCGTATGCAGCCTGCTCTTCATAACCGGTATTGCGCTTGGCCAAGACAGCGCTTCAATCACGGTGACCTGCAGCATACCGCAGATCCCGGGAGTAAATTCCCCCCTTATCCAGGAAAAGACCCAAAACCAGCAAAACTCAGCCGCGCTACCGGCGGTTACTGAAGACAAAACAAAGAATACACAAGAATCAAGCACAACCCCGGAAACAACGCAGATGGTCCTGGCACAAAGTGCAGCATCTACCGATGTGCGGGAAACATACTACAGCAGATAACGCAACCCTATTCTTTTATTTTTTTCAGCGGGATATTATACAGGTAGGTAATATTTTCGAAAAGGCCTATGGTCTTTACCAGCGGCACTTGGGGTAAATAGTCCAGCGGCAGGCTATTGATATCCAATGCAAGCGTATGCTCACCGATAGAGATATTGGTAAAAGAATACCTCCCTTCTGCATCGGTTTTTGCGGTCTTTGAATCATCAAGCCGCAATACGACATTCTTAATCCCCTTATCCATACTTGTGTACGTGCCGTCTCCGTCAACGTCAAAATACACTATTCCTGAAATCTCTGAACGCGATACAAGGCCAAAATAAAGGCTTGTTGTCCTGCCCTGGCTTATACCGGCTGCCTGCGTCTGAGGAGTCGTTAACACGTATCCTACCGGTATGGTGTTTGCGTCCATGACCACAAACGCCTTCTGGCCCTTAATAGTGCTGAATTTAAAATAACCGAACATGTCAGAAACTGCTGAAATATCCTTGCCCAGCCAGAGCCTGACGCCTTCGACAGGGGCCTCATCCCTTTGCCTTAGGCCGTCTGAATTCAGATCCTTGAATACATACCCGTCGATAGAGCCAACTGCCTCCCACCGCTTGCCCGTATCCCAGGTATAACGCATGCCCGCGTTGAAATCAACCTCCAGGCGCTTAACTACCGAAGGCTTTTCCGCCCATACGTTCCTTACCCTCGCAGAACAATACGCCTCTTTATCCGGTGTAGGCCTGTAAGACAGTTCGGTATACCCTTCTATGTAATCCTGGCCGGAAAGAAAACTTAGATTTGAGGAGGCGTCCTCTTCGTCTCTATACATAAAACGCACATTTTGGTAGAAAGGGCTATCGAATACCTGGCTGGTAAAATCAAGGCCCGTATCATAGACATGGGGGCGGCTGTGTTCACCGGTATATTTGTCCTGAAGCCAATTCCATTGCTGATTAAAGAAGTAATAAAGGTTGCCGATCAGGCTGAACCGTATCCCTGAAGAAATATTGTCGTTCATATAATCAAGGCTTGAGCCGCTATAATTCTTATTATCCTGATGCCGATATGTCAGGTATGTCCCGATGTTCCTGATAAAATGAAAAGTTTTATTAATGCCTACTTGCGGGCTTTGATAGCGCGACTGCGAAAGCTCTCCCAATTGGTTCTGTAGCGTATAGGCAAAACGCAGCGACGCACTCGGGTCTATCTCATAGCGTGCATCAAAGTCATAATTTTGATTCCACCGGTTATCGTTGTCCAGGGCGGGAAACAGCCTGTCCTGATATACATCCAGCCTGTTTGAAATGTTCCATTTCTCGGTAGGAGAAAAACGCAAGGTAAACAACCCCCCCAATTCACCCCTGCGCCAGGTCTCACCGGTAATTGTCAAATAATCTTTATCTATATTCCTCAATTCATAGGTAAAATTGAGGTCCGGCTGGTGATACGAACCCCTGAACAGATGGGCGAATGTTTCGGTATCGTGTCCTATTTCATAACCCATTCTCCAGTCACCCAAAGCCCAGTTGGCATTTGCGTCATAGGCATAATGATTAAGGTAACCGGGCCTTTCCCTTCCGTACCCATGCACGACAGAAAACCCGAAATCAAGCGCATCGTGCGGATAATAACGTATATCGGCCCCATTTAAAAAGGAATTCTTTATCTTAGTCAAGCCCGGCGAGAGGTTCCCGAACCTGCCCCCGCCTTCCCTGCCCCAAAAGAGGTTATAGTAAAGCTTTTTATTAAACGCGCTCGACTTAGCACTTACGCCCCTTAACGAAGGGACATCGCCGGATAATGCAAGGTTTGAGAAGCCGGGAGAAAAATTAAAACCCCGTAACGAAAAATCTTTGAAATCTCCCCATGATCCTTCGCTAAGGCCAAGGGTAAAGTGCGTCAGGTCTGTGGTTTCCCTTAACGACCTCACCACGGCCGTTGAATCAATCTTGCCATACGGAGTGGCTCCGTTTACGCTCACACTATGATACCAGGAATAAGACTGCCGGTTCAATGAATCAGCCCTGCGGCCGGTCTCGTACGAATTCCAACCGAGAATGTAACGTACCTTAAACGTGTCGGCCCTTTCCGCATCAAGCCTCATTTTTTCAGCCACTGTCAGGCCGGTAGATTTTGGCAGGCTTCCGAAGAACTCAAGCGTCCATCTTCTATTGACATCCCAGATATGCACATACGTATACCCTACCTGCGTACCGGTAATCCTGAGCTGGTCGGGATTTTCCTTTTCTACGGAAAGGATGTCGGGCTGTGTTACAAGGAACCGACGTATATTCTTACCCACTACCAAAAGGTCCCTATTCTCTTCAATCTCAATGGGCTGCCGGACATCTTTGAAATTTTCATCCAGGACAATAGTCAGCGGTTGATAAGGCGCTTCTTCCTTCTTGAGGAGTTTTATATGCGTAGGTTGGGCAGGTAAGGAAACAGTGCCGGGGGGTACTGCCTCAGGTAGCCCTACCTGCAAAGGAGCTACCGGCAGCTCTTTTTTGGGCTGCGCCAAATTAATATATTCTTTGATTGTTTCTTTATACGTGCTGATTGCTTCTTTAGAGGGGACTGCCTGCTCTATACGTAAGGAAAGGGGTATCTTTTCTTCAGCCGTAGCCGCCGGCAATGTATCTTGTTCTATCAGGCGTATGTACTTTAATGCGGGCTCAAAATTCGGCTCAGAGATCAACGCTTTCCTAAACTCATGCAGTGCCTCTTCATATCTGCCCTGACGGTAAAATTTTATCCCGATCTCACAGAGGTATTCAGAAACTTGAGTGTACGCGAGCGCGTCCTGCCCGAGTACTTGGAAGGAAAAAATAAACAACGCAACTCCGCAGGCGAATCTAAAAGGTGCCTTATGCGCGTGCTTCATCTATTTTAGATCTCCGATGTAACTTATCTCACCGCTGGCATCAACGGTAAGCATGGCTTCCCGGACCAGAGAATCCCTATCACCAAGCTCAAGCGTCAGCACTATGTCATATTTGCCCTGAGGAATATTCTCTTTCCACTCTGAATAGAACCTCCCCTTGTCGCCCGGAAGCGTAAACAAATCGTTAAATTCCCCCCTGGCATACACAATACCCTGAGCATCCATGATATAATACGTTGCCTTTGCCGTAATATCGACATTGCCTCCGTTTAAGAAATCGGCGCTTATTCCAAACGGCGATTCAACCGCAGGCCTTCCTACGGAAAGGTTAGAGAGGGTGCACAATTTATTGATAGTCCCTTCCGGCTCGATATAGAAAAGCACTCCGATCCGGCCTACCACATTAACCACGACTCCTTCTGCCTGCTTTTGCGTGCCCATAGGGCTTTCAAGAAACATGACCGCATAATGCCCGCCTTTAGCATCTTTAGGGACAGTCACGGTAAAATTCACTGACTGCCGGCCGTACGCAGCAATGGTAAATTCCGCGGGCACGAACGTAACCCAGCTTGCGCATGATAACGCAAAGCTTCGCGCAGGCTTAAACTCCTTCGTGCCGTCAAAAGGCGGCAGGTAGTACCAGTCTTCAAGGTACGCCTTGACTTCAACCGGCGCATCGGACACATTCTCAACACTGATAGAACCTGTCTTTGTGCTGCCCGGGGCTATGGATAAGCGGACTTTAGGCTTGTCTATACGAAGCATGGCAGCCTCAGCCCGCTGGCCAGCAAACACGCAGATAATCGATATAATAATTCCTACGCACAGGAATTTTTTCTTGCGCATACGAGCTCCTTAGAAAATTAAAAATTCCCCTTCTATTTAATAACGCCGAAGGGGAAAAGGCGCATGCGTTATCAGCACA
>JAQUON010000082.1 GCA_028717045.1 Candidatus Omnitrophota bacterium
CTGTGGCATATCCTCAGTAGTAGCCAAAAGCTTTGCCACGATATTTTTCCGTAACGCAATCAATATCGGCTTGCCATTTTTGGAGCTTGCGGATGCAGACAAGATAATGGATGGCGATTTACTTGAAATAGACCTGGCCCGTGGTATAATTAAAAACTTGAGCCACGATACGACATACCAGACACAGCCTTTTCCCGGATTTCTGCAGGAGATAGTCGCTGAGGGAGGGCTGATGCGGTATATTAAGAAACGGTATAACCGATAGGAGCTGTTTAATGCATAAGATCGCAGTCATTCCCGGCGACGGCACAGGGCCAGAGGTCGTGCAGGAAGGGCTTAAAGTCCTGGATGCCGCAAGCAAAAAATACCATTTTCAATATGGCACAAACGTCTTTAGCTTCGGCGGAGAGCATTATTTAAAGACGCAAAAGACCATTGAAGATAAAGACATCGAAGAATTAAGGGGGTATTCTGCAATTTTCCTCGGTGCCATAGGCCATCCTGAAGTAAAGCCGGGCATCCTGGAGACAGGGATACTTTTGAAACTGAGGTTTTCTCTTGACCAGTACATCAACTTAAGGCCCGTGAAGCTTTATAATGCTGCTTTCTGCCCGTTGAAAGACAAAAGGCCGCAAGATGTCGATTTCGTGGTGGTACGGGAAAACTCAGAAGGGCTTTATAAAGGGATGGGGGAGTTTAAAAATAAAGGCACTATGGAGGAGGTCGCTACCCAGATTTCTTATAATACCCGCAAGGGCGTTGAACGCTGTATCCGTTATGCGTTTGAGTATTGCCGTAAGCGCAATAAGCATAAGAAGGTTACGCTCTGCGGTAAAACCAATGTGTTGACCTATGCCTGGGATCTGTGGCAAAGGACTTTTGATATCGTGGCAAAAGACTATCCGGATATCGCCACGGATTACGCACACGTAGATGCCACGACTATGTGGTTTGTGAAAAACCCGGAATGGTTCGATGTCATCGTGACCGATAATATGTTCGGTGATATTATTACCGATTTAGGGGCGATGATCCAGGGCGGTATGGGTATTGCCGCCGGAGGAAATATCAATCCGCAAGGGGTATCTATGTTTGAGCCTATTGGCGGCTCAGCACCAAAATACACCGGTAAAAATGTGATTAACCCTTTGGCAGCAATTTGTGCCGTAAGCATGATGCTGGAAAGTTTAGGGGAGACAAGGGCTGCCGAGGCGATCGAGAAAGCGGTTATCAAGGTAACCACGACTAAATTAAAGTCTCTGGCTGCGGGCAGGATGGGGTATTCGACGCAGGAAGTAGGAGACCTCGTAGTAGAGAACCTTTAATAGAATAAGGTTAAGGCCGAGGTTTAGGCTAAGGTTAGAATATGTAACCTTAGCCTAAACCTCAACCTCAACCTGCGGAGTAGTTTTTGATGCGTAAATACAATGTGGCAGTAGTAGGCGTCGGAGCAGTCGGTATTGAGATGCTGCGCGTATTACAGCAGCGCAATTTTCCCATAGGTGAATTGCGCGTATTTGCGCGCTCCAGCCGTGACATCACCGTTGACGGAAAATCATACCAGGTGCAGGCTGTTTCTCCGGATGGTTTCGCAGGAATCGACATTGCCCTTTTTGCCGGCACCGAAGGTGAGAAAGGCGCGGCAGCCACTTACGCCGCTGAAGCGGTCAAAAGAGGCGCAGTGGTGATAGATAACGGCGCTGATTTCCGCATGGACCCGGATGTGCCGCTGGTGGTACCTGAAGTCAATGCCAAGGATGTTAAAAGGCATAAAGGGATTATTGCGAATCCGAATTGCTCGACCATACAGATGGTCGTTGCTCTCTGGCCCATTTATAAAAAAGCAGGCATCAAGAGGATTATAGTCACTACTCTTCAGGCGTCTTCAGGGGCAGGCAGGGGTGCGGTCGAGCAGCTTAAAGAAGAGATTTCAGAAATAGTTGCCGGCGGATGCGGTGACGTGCATATCTGCGCCGAGCATAAGGCGATGCCCCAGCAGCTTGCGTATAACGTATTTCCGCATATAGGAAGTTTTGGGGAGTGCGATTATACCAGTGAAGAATGGAAGCTTGTGCGGGAAACCCATAGGATTATGCACGATGACAAAATCAAGATATCCGCGACTACCGTTCGGGTGCCGGTACGGACCGGTCATTCTGAATCGGTATACATAGAAACCAAAAAACCCATTACTGCAAAAGAGGCACGGGCTATTCTCTTCAAGGCAGCAGGAGTCGTAGTTGTTGATGAGCCTCAAAAGGGTCGCTATCCTATGCCTTATGAAGTTGAAGGCAAGGATGAGACTTTTGTGGGCAGGATACGCCAGGATTGTTTTTCCAAGTACGGCCTGTGGTTATGGGTAGTTGCGGATAACCTGCGTAAAGGCGCTGCAACCAATGCCGTCCAAATTGCAGAGGTATTAATCAGGAGTTAAGATTGTGCCGAATGCAGTAACTCAGGATATTTGTTCCGGCATCCCGACCAGACGTCTTTACACAACGCTATATTCGGGACCGAATGCGTAATATCAGGCTCGTAATTGAGTATGCCGGCACGCATTACTGCGGCTGGCAGACGCAAACCCGCAATACCAAAACCCCAAGCATTCAGAGCACCGTTGAAAAAACCCTCTGCAAGATACTACGCGAAAAAATAAAGTTAATCGGTGCAGGCAGGACTGATGCCGGGGTGCATGCCTTGGGTCAAGTAGCTAATTTCCATACGCGTGCTTCTCTATCGACGGAAAAGCTGCAACGGGCGCTGAACGCGCTTTTGCCTTCCGATATAACGATAGTCAGCGCCAAAGAAGTACCTCTTGCGTTTCACAGCCGTTTCCGGGCGCACTCAAAACACTACCGTTATACTATCCTTAATCGCGCTTATCGTTCTTGCTTTATCGCAGATGTGGTTTATCTTTATCCTGTTCGTTTGGATGTTGCCTGTATGCAGCGGGAAGCAGATGCCCTTATCGGAACACATGATTTCAGGGCATTCCAGGCAGCTGGCACGCAAAAGAAAGCGACAGTGCGCACTATTAAAAGGATCAAGATTTCAAAACAAGGTGATTTAGTATATATTGATATAGAAGCGGGCGGGTTTCTCTATAACATGGCAAGGAATATTGTGGGTACGCTTATTGAAATAGGTAGGCATAAATTTCCTCGCGGAAGCGTAACACGTATCCTGAAATCTAAAGATAGAAGATGCGCTGGTCCGACCGCGCCTGCGCATGGTCTTTGCCTCGTGAAAGTCAAATACTAACACTATTACGCCGTAGGCGATACGCATAACGCTATACGCACTACGAATTTGACTATTTCCTTGTCTTTTTCGGTTATTTTCTATATAATATAACCCTATGTTAACAGGCGTGGAAAGCTATTTACTGGCGTTTATCCCTATTTTTGTCGCGGTAGATGCCATAGGCAATATCCCTATATTCCTTTCGCTGACCGAAGGCATTAATAAGAAACAGCGCCATAAGGTTATCACCGATACGGTTACCACTGCAACACTGGTTGCCCTTTTGTTTATTTTTATCGGTAAGCTGATACTGCGTTTCATCGGTATCACGATTGCGGATTTTCAGGTCGCCGGCGGCCTGCTTTTGTTCATTATTTCCATGCGGCTCTTGCTCCCCTGGACGCCTAAGGGCTTAATGGTAGAACATCACGATAAGGACTTGGGGGTTTTCCCCCTAGGGACACCCCTGATTACCGGTCCGGCAGTCCTGACTACTACGTTGATGATGGTAGATAGTTACGGCATACAGGTAACTTTTGTTTCATTGATTCTGAATATGTGTTTTGTCTGGTTTACACTGGCAAAAGCAGAGCATATTATAAAGTTTCTCGGCCCCGGCGGCAGCAGGGCATTTTCCAAGATTATGTACATACTCCTTGCTTCTATCGGCGTCATGATGGCGAGAAAAGGCTTAATGGGGATGTTGCAATGAGTGAGCGCGTGCTGACATTTATTATGGCGGGAGGCAAAGGCGAGCGGCTTTGGCCTTTGACTAAAGACCGGACAAAGCCCGCAGTGCCTTTTGGAGGCATCTACAGGATTATCGATTTTACCTTAAGCAACTGCATTAATTCCGGATTGCGCAATATGTATGTGCTCACGCAGTATAAGTCCGCTTCTTTACAGAGGCATATCCGCCTGGGCTGGAATATACTTGCGTCTGAGCTGGGCGAATACATAGAGTTATTGCCTGCGCAACAGAGAGTAGGCGACACCTGGTACCTGGGGACTGCAGATGCGATTTACCAGAACCTTTATACGCTGGAACTCGATAATCCGCAGGATGTCCTGATTCTGGCCGGAGACCACGTGTATAAGATGAATTATTATTCGATGATTGATTTCCACCGCCAGGTACACGCAGACCTAACTGTAGGGGTAGTCGAGGTAGAGAGGTCGCGCGCTTCTGAGCTGGGCGTACTTGAAGTTGACCAGGAAGGCTATGTGAAGGATTTTCAGGAAAAACCCAAGAATCCCAAGGTCACTGCCCATGACCCGGAAAAGGTGTATGCCTCCATGGGCATTTATGTATTTAGGCACCCCGTGCTTGAAGAGGAATTATACAATGATACCAAGAGCGTAAAAACAAACCACGATTTCGGCAAAGATGTCGTCCCGCAGATGGTGAAGAAAAAACTGAAAGTCGTGGCATATAACTTTATCGATGAGAATAAAAAAGAAGCCCAGTATTGGCGCGATATCGGGACACTCGATGCGTATTATGAGGCGAATATGGATTTAGTGCAGGTAGACCCCTTATTCAACCTCTATGATAAGGATTGGCCGATACGGACCTACCAGGAACAGTATCCTCCCGCAAAGACGGTTTTTGCCGGAGAGGAGATCACCGGCCGCGTGGGCCTTGCGTTAGATTCGTTTGTATCGGGCGGCTGTATTATCAGCGGCGGCCAGGTCAAACGCAGCATCCTTTCTCCTAACGTCAGGATAAACAGTTACTCGCAAGTACAGGATTCAATCCTTATGGAGAGCGTCAATATAGGAAGGCATGCGCGGATCCGAAGGACCATTATCGACAAAGACGTCAGAATCCCCGAGGGTATGGTGATAGGGTATGACCCCGGAGAGGACAGGAAAAGATTCCATGTCACGGAATCGGGGATTGTGGTGGTGGCAAAGGGAACAGAGATTAAATAGAATAAAAAACAGAATGTCAAATTCTAAATTCGAGATCCTAAATTCTAAACAAGTCCTAAATTACAAATCCCAATGTTTTAAACGAACCAGTTTGGGATTTAAAACATTAGAATTTGTTTAGGATTTACCTGCCTGCCGGCAGGCAGGGAGTTTATGATTTAGAGTTTGCCGGATAGTTTATTTCTTATTCAATGCGGGGCTAAAAATATGATACGCAAAGCGCGGATTAAGGACATAAAAGCGATACAGGCATTAATTAATTCGTTTGCGAAGAAAGACCTGATGCTTGCGCGTTCGCTCAACGAATTATACGAGACCATCCGTGACTTTTGGATTTATGAAGATAAAGGCAAAGTCATCGCATGCTGCGCCCTGCATATTTCATGGGAGGACCTGGCAGAGGTAAAGTCACTGGCAGTCAAGAAAGAAAAGCAGCATAAAGGGATAGGCAGGAAATTGGTGCTTACTTGCATAGAAGAAGCAAGGGCGCTGGGTGCCAAGAAGTTGTTCGTACTTACGTATAAACCGGGCTATTTTAGAAAATTCGGGTTTGCCAAAATCAACCACTCTCAGCTTCCGCATAAGATCTGGGTGGAATGCATACGTTGCGCCAAATTCCCGAATTGCCAGGAAATCGCTTTGTTAAAGAAACTATAAACAACAGGGGAGGAACCGCATGGATTATTTGCTCAACGATGAACAGAAGATGATTAAGGAGCTTGCGCATAAAATCACGGAGGAAAAGGTCAGGCCCGCAGCCGCAAAATACGACCAGACCGAAGAATT
>JAQUON010000083.1 GCA_028717045.1 Candidatus Omnitrophota bacterium
CCTGCCGGTCATTCCCGTATCGGATTGCGGGCCGCCGACAATGAATTTCCCCGTTTGGTTTACATAGAACTTGGTGTCCTGATCGATCCAGTTCTTCAGGATATATTTAGCGATCGTATCAATGAGTTCGCCTCTTGCCTTATTGGTGATATTATTCCCTGACTTATCGAGAATGTCTTCGGTATGCTGACAGGCAAGCACCACTGAATCGACACGAACCGGTTTTCCATCCTGGTACTCCAGCGTCACCTGCGACTTTCCGTCGGGGCCTAAATACTTCAATATCTCTTTCTTACGAACCTCGCTCATCCTGCGTATGAGCTTATGTGCCAGCGTAATCGCCAAGGGCATCAATTCTTCGGTTTCATCGCAGGCATACCCAAACATGATCCCCTGATCCCCTGCGCCTCCTGTATCGACCCCCATTGCGATGTCGGGAGACTGACTGTGTATTGCATTCAACACGGCACAGGTCTCGTAATCAAAACCGTACTTAGGATCCGTATACCCTACATCTTTTATCAGCTCTCTGCAGATCCTGTGGGTATCCACATAGCTATGGGTCGTAATCTCTCCCCCCACAATCAACAACCCCATAGTGACGTACGTCTCGCACGCTACGCGGCCCTTGGGGTCATTCTTAAGCACCTCATCAAGGATTGCGTCGGATATCTGGTCGCAGAGCTTGTCCGGATGCCCCTCGGCAACCGATTCTGAAGTAAAAAACGATTTCGGCATATCTACTCTCTCCTTTTTGCAAGTAAACGGTTTAACGTGATATATGTATCTACGCGCCCGATATCAAACCAGAGGGACCGGAATTGAAACCCGAATACCTCATCGTGTTCGATGAGCCACTTAATATACGCCCCTACCGCATCGCGATAATTCTTTGGATCGGCGAGGTAACGCTTCACCAAAGACACCTTAAGCGAAGGGAAATAATAAAGGCACATCGCTACCAGCGTCGATTTCGGCGCTTCCGGCTTTTCCTGAAACTCCAAAATACGCTTTGTCCTGCCGATTCTTAACACCCCGTAATGCCTGGCTTGCTTTTTGTCTCCTATATCTACCGTTCCCATGGTAATACCGGGAGATTTCCGCTGCGCAAAACGTATAAAACCATCAAGCGAGCCCTTAAAGAAATTGTCTCCCCCGAGCACGAGGAAATCCCCTTTGTACCCTTCCTTCTTAAACGCCAATTCCATGTCTTTGATTGCGCCCAACTTATCTTTAGGGCTCTTGCTTAAGTCATTCACAATTTCCAATGCGAGCTTGCTGCGTACATTCTTTTTCCAATACACAAAGTGCTTGTAAAACCTGCTATTCGTCACTACGATCACCTTAGTGGCATCTTTTCTTCGCTCTAGCTTATGCAATAGGTATTCAATAATAGGCCTTCCCTTGACATCAAGCAGGGGCTTGGGGAAATTTTTGGTGTAAGGGTATAAGCGGGTGCCGTAGCCGGCCGCAAGAATCACTACCTTCATCTTAAGACAGCCCTCCTGAGGATTTGACGAATACATCCGCATAGTTAAAATTCAAGGACCGGTTGAGAAAAGCCAGCTTGTCGGGGCTGCGGTGAATCAACGGATACATAGGAATTCCTTCGGCAAGCCCAAATGCCTCAATGCGCCCAGCGGGCTCGACGATCCTGAGTGCCGCCACTTGCTTGAAATTGGGGTTAGGGACATATGCTACTTTTGCGTTTTCCTTAATTATAAAATAGGCTGCGCCCTGTGTTTCCCTATATAATTCGTATTCCGATTTAAACTCGCTGCTTACCCAGTTAGAAGTAACCAGGTGCTGCGGCCCGGGATTTACAAGAATGTGTCCAAACCCGGGGGGAATCACTATCTTTTGACCTGCTTCAGCCTTTACCAAAATCGCCTCTTCAATTACGGCAGTATCGTTGCTTCCGTGGCGCTGCAAAAGGCAGAAACACCTGCCGTAGAGCACTTCGTACAACTCCCCAAAATCCCCCGGATGATAGTGGCCGGCTGTCTTCATATATTCTTTACCGAGCATATCGGGTTTTATTAATGTGACATCGTAACGCAATTTATGCGATTGTAACAAGCCACTGTCTTTGTGTGCATACACATCTCGGTACATATAATATAATTCCTCCGGGCGCGTAACGGCCTTATCAAGAATAACCTCGCGCATCTCTTCCAGCGTCCGTATGCCCGGTGCGTGGGCATTGAGCTCCTTGTCAAATACTAATTCCGGTTTGGCGGCATCTAATGATACCTTGATTCCCGCGGTGTCTTGCAGCGCAACCATCATCCTAAAATCTCCTTTGTTTTCTGCTCCATAAATGACTCCACTGCTTTTGCCGTAGATAAACTTAATGCCTCTTGGGCTATCTTTTTTGACTCTTCAATTGTGACCGAGCGGATGATAAATTTCAACTGCGGAATAGCCAACGAAGTTAAACTGAATTCATCAAGCCCCAGGCCAAGTAGTATTACCGAAAAAGCAGCGTCAGAAGCCATTTCCCCGCACATCCCCACCCAGATGTTATTGGCGTGCCCTGCCTCGATAATGTTTTTAATCATGCGCAATACCGCCGGATGTGCCGGCTCGTAGAGATACGCCACTTTTTCGTTCGTGCGGTCTACGGCCAGGGAATATTGTATGAGGTCGTTGGTACCGATACTGAAAAAATCGGATTCCGTCGCCAATAAATCCGCGGTCATTGCGGCGGAGGGGACTTCTATCATGACCCCTACCTCAATTGCGTCGTTAAAAGATACGCCTTCGTTCCTGAGCTCATCTTTACATTCTTGAAGGATCGAATTTGCCTGTTTCAACTCTTCGATCCCGGAAATCATCGGATACATAAGCTTGAGTTTCCCGAATGCCGATGCGCGCAGTATAGCCCTCAACTGCACTTTAAATACGTCGGGGCGGGCAAGGCAAAAGCGGATGGCGCGCCAGCCAAGAAACGGCTGCATTTCTTTCGGAATATCAAACTGAGAAAGGAATTTGTCTCCGCCTAAATCAATCGTGCGGATGATGACCCCGTGGGGATTCATCTGTTCCGCAACATATTTATAGGCCTGGAAATGTTCTTCTTCGGTAGGCAGGTCTTTTCTATTCATATAAAAAAACTCGGTGCGATAAAGCCCGATGCCCTGCCCGCCGTGAAGCTTGACCGACGATATGTCCTCCGGCAGCTCGATATTTGCTGCGACTTCGATGGCCTTTCCGTCACGGGTCACCGCAGGCAAATCCTTGACCGCAAGAAATTGCTCTGAAATCCCTTTGAGCTTCTGCTCTTCCTGACGGTAGAACGTAAGTGTCTCTTCGTCCGGATTTACCGTGACCGTGCCCATGGTACCGTCCACAATTAGCAGATCATTGTTCTTGATGCGTGCCGTTGCCGTTTCTAAACCGACTACCGCCGGGATCTCCAGGGATTTCGCCATAATGGCAGTGTGGGAAGTCTTTCCCCCTATATCGGTAACAAATGCAGATACCAGCTGTTTATGCATCGCAGCGGTGTCCGACGGTGAAAGGTCGTGCGCTACCACGATCACTTTTTCCTGCAAATCCGCCAGGCTCTTTTGCTTCTTTCCTAGGAGGTTACGCAATACCCGCCTGCCTACATCATTCAAATCAGCGGTGCGCTCTTTCAAATAATCGTCTTCTATCTTAGAAAACACCTCAATATATTTCTTTAATACCTCGGAAAAAATAAAAGCAACTCCTACCATTTCTTTCTTCAGCCGCGAAATCACCTCTTCTATAAGCATGCGGTCTTCTAGGACCAAGAGGTGAGCGTCAAATATCTGAGCCTCTTCCTGCCCCATATCAAAACCGATTCTTTTCTGAAGCTCAAGTATCTCTCTTCGCGTCTGAATTAACGCCTCTTCAAAAAGCTGGATCTGTACCGGGATATCTTCGGGCTTAATTGGCTGACGGACAATATCAAACTCTTCCTTCCCGAACCTGTACGCCGGGCCAATGGTTATCCCTGGAGCAGCGGCAATCCCTTTCAGTTTTAACATACTATTCCTCTTGATTGATAATCTTTTCTAACTCTTCCATTGCCGACTCTGCATCGTGGCCCTCAACCTCAATCATAATCTGGCTGCCCTGTTCCGCACCCAACATCAATATCCCCATGATAGATTTGCCGTTGACTTCTTCATCGTCTCGCCTGACAGTAATACGGGAATCAAATTTATTCGCAATCTGCACAAAAAGCGCGGCGGGACGGGCATGCAGGCCTTGTTTATTCTTCACAATTAATTTTTTCTTCACCGTTGTCACATAACACCTCAGAGTTCTTCAATGAAACCCATGATTATCCTTGCTAACTTTAAAGGGTCATGCCTCACTACGTTATCGGTAATTGAAACTATATCCTCCAGGATAACGCGGTACCCCATATTTTCGATGTTTTTTCTGTCGCTAAGCACCGGCAGCCCGCCTTCGCTCTCATAGCGTTTGAGTATCGAAGAAGGTATGACGCCGGTATTGACAATGCAATAATCAAGGACCCTGGGATGGCTATGCGCAACGAGGGCCTTTACGTGCGCGGAGGCGCTAAAGCCGTCTGTCTCACCCGGTTGCGTCATGATATTGCACACATAGACTTTTGTTGCTTTCGCGGAAACGAGCGCATCCGTTATGTCTTTTACCAAAAGGTTCGGTATAATGCTGGTATACAGGGAGCCGGGGCCCAACACAATGATGTCGGCATCCTCGATAGCCTTAATTGCCTCCGGGGTCGCCTCGGGATGCTCAGGCTTAAGAAACACATGCTCTATTGAAATACGGGCTTTGGGGATCTTGTCTTCGCCTTCGGTAATCGAGCCGTTCTGATGCTGAGCGACCAGAATCACGTTATTTAAGGTAGACGGGATCACCTGGCCGCGCAGAGCCAATACCTTACTTGTTTCTTTGATCGCTTTCTCAAAATCCCCGGTAAGCCTCGTCATTACGGTAATAAAAAGGTTGCCGAAGCTGTGGCCCGCAAGCTCCGAGCCTTTTTCAAAACGGAACTGGAATAATTCCCTCATAAGGGTAGAAGCATCTGCCAAGGCTACCAGGCAATTGCGTATATCACCCGGCGGCAAAATGTCAAATTGTTGCCTCAGGCGACCGGATGAGCCGCCATCATCGGCAACGGTAACGACTGCGGTAATATTAGAAGTATATTCCTTTAAGCCGCTTAAAAGGACTGAGAGGCCTGTGCCTCCTCCGACAACAGCAATACGCGCCCCCCGGCCCAATTGTCTTCTCTGGTATAAAATGTCAACGAGCACATCCGACCTGGAAGACGGGACGATAGCGCCGATGAGGGACTGAGCCATACGTTTAAAACCGAGTATTAAAATTACGATCCCTGACAGAATGACAATTACATCTAAAATCTTATTGACGAAGTATTCCTCGGCGTACCTAAAAAACAATGAACCGGTGACGATGAGGACAACTCCTAGGGAACTTAAGCCGATCCATCGCTTAATGCCGATACCGGGAGAAAGCCATTTAATTATGCTTTTGCCTCTGGCAACCAGCACAGAAAAGTTAAATTTTTTCATCTTCCTGGCCTATGACCTTGATAATGCCTTCGCGGTCCTGGCAGATGCGCAGGTTATCTCGAAAATGCTTATCTTTAAAAAGCCGCGAGATGCGCGCTAAGGCCTTCAAATGAGGGCCCGCAGAATCCTGGGGCGCAACCAGCAAAAAGAATATGTATACCTTCTCTCCGTCAAGAGAATCGAAATC
>JAQUON010000084.1 GCA_028717045.1 Candidatus Omnitrophota bacterium
AATCATCTCGTGAAGTGCCCTTAAGGGTAATTCAATGCCTGCCATCAAGATCATGGAATCAAGCCTTACCAGTACGTCATGGGTTGAGTTGGCGTGAATCGTGGTCATTGAACCGTCATGGGCGGTGTTCATCGCCTGTAACATATCGAGGGTTTCAATGCCGCGGCATTCCCCGATTATTATACGGTCCGGCCTCATTCTCAGGGTATTCCTGAACAAATCCCGGATGGTAATCGCGCCCTTGCCCTCAATGTTGGGCGGGCGGGACTCAAGCCTTACCCAGTGATCCTGGTGAAGCTTCAGTTCTGCTGCATCCTCTATCGTGATAATGCGCTCGTTCACGGGGATAAATTCTGACAAAGCGTTCAACACTGTTGTCTTTCCTGAGCCGGTTCCTCCCGACACAATAATATTCTTGCGGCTCAAGACGCAGGCCTTCACAAACTCCGCCATATTGATATCGAGTGCCTTTAATTCAATAAGGTTGCTTACGTTTAACTTTTCTTGCCTGAATTTTCGTATCGTTAAAGTAGGCCCGGTCAAGGCAAGGGGTGGTATTACCGCATTAACGCGGGAACCGTCTGTAAGGCGCGCATCCACCATGGGTACCGACTCATCGATACGCCTGCCCAGGGGTGCGATGATGCGTTCGATAATCGTTTTTACCTGTTCGTTAGAGACGAATTTTTTGTTGGTGCGCTCGATCTTGCCGTGTTTCTCGATGTACACTTCGTTTTTATTATTTACCATGATGTCGGTGATCGCTGGGTCTGCCAGAAGCGGCTCTAAGGGCCCCAGCCCAAGCGCCTCAGACACAATGTCGTCAACAAGCTGTTTGCGCATTTCCGCAGAGGTAATGAACGTCCCTGACTCCTCTGCCAATAAATTCACCACCATAATCCGTGCCTTTTCCTTCAACTCTTTGGTCCTCTTGATATCACTGAAGACCCGTAAATCCATCCGTTTGATATCCAGTTCATCAATAAGACGTTTGTGAATCCGGCTTTTCAGCAGTATGAGTTCGTCGACTTTTTCTACTGCGCTTGGTTTTGTCAAGGATTCCGTCAGCCCTTCTTTTTCCCACAATGCAGTCGTAGGATCAGCCTTGGCAATGTTGGCGAATTCTACCACATCCTGGCGTTCTATAAACAGAGAGTCGTCTGTGCTTAGTTGTGCGCTGCATTTTACGATCGCCTGGGCAAATTTAGTATGCGGGCTATCCATTACCACCGGTATCCCGCGATTCACCGCCAACCCCACTGCTTTGCCTTCGGAAGGGAGCCTAGCAATAATATCTATCGGAAAATTTGCTTTTATCTCCTGCCAGCTGATACTGGAGGCGGATTCAGCCCTATTGAGCATTAGCTTAATCATATTAAGGGGGAAATGAAGGAATTGCAGGGTATCCAGCGCCCATTTTATCTGATAGAGAGAAAGAATGTCCGGTGTGACTATCAAGAGGATAAGATTGGCTTCGTTGAGGGTAGAGAGGAATATCTCGTTAAAACTGTTTCCCGCATCGGTAACGATGAAATCGTATTCTTTGTCTAAGAGGTTAAAAATCTCTTTAATATCGCTGCGGCCAAGATGCGGGGATTGCTGAGGCCGCAACACGCCGGATATAAAATCCAGGCCTATGGCGCTGTGAATAAGGAAATCCTCTTTGTGGAATTCAGTCGGTTTTTCTTTCAGGAAATTGATTAAATCAACCATGGCCTTCTGGGGATTTAAATCAAGCATCCTGGCCATATCTCCGATCCCCTGCAAATCGAGGTCAACGAGGCATACTTTCTTACCCTGCTCTTTGGCCAAAGAAACAGCTAAATTAGTGGCAATCAAAGTGCGCCCCGCACCGCCTTTAGTGCTAAATAATACGATTCTTTTAGCCATAGCTAATCCAATTTATACCTTATCGGAACATCTATCCAGATGTCGCTTTCGCTTATGGTAGGAGGGAATATGGGGTATGAACCCACCCGCTTGGCTACAGCTATCGCCCAATCGTCGAGGACCTTATACCCTGAGGATTCTTTGACCGCTGCATCCAAGAGTTCTCCGCTAGACGCAATATGAAGACTTAAGGTAAGCGCTCCCTGGAACCCTGCGTCTTTTGCTTCTTCGGGATAGGTCAAATCCAGGAGTATCCTTTTTTGAACGTCTCTGGCGTATGCCAGCACAGGATCAGACACATCAAAAGAGGCCTGGATTAAGCCTGCGTCTTGCATGTCGATTGCCGCTGCTTTAGTCTCAGGCGGACGCTTTGCAAGCTCAGGGCCCCTCAATATGGTGGGGGTAAGCGTTATAAATAATTCCGTGTCGGCTTGGGTGCTCTGGCCTCCTCCCGTAGTCTTTGTCTTCTGCCTGAACATAAGGCCGAGAATGGGGATATCACCCAGAAATGGAATCTTCGCGGTGGTCTCTTCGGTTTTGCGCTTAAGCAGGCCTCCGACTGCCAGGGTCTGGCCGTCTTTCATATACAGCTCAGTCGCTACATTTCGCTTGGTCAGCGGGTATGCCTGGCCGCTTGTGCCAAAGGTAATTACATCCCCGATTTCACTGACTTCCACGCCTAAATTAATACGGACACGGTCATCTTCTTCTACCACGGGTTTGATGTTAAGGATAATCCCGTATTCTTTATAATCTATTTCGGTCGTTGTCACTCCTGAGCTACCTATGGTATTTGTAAATGTGGGCTTCTCGCCTCCCACTAACAATTTAGCCTCTTTGCCGCTCTGGCAGGAAACGCGGGGCCGGGAGAGAATACGGGCCTTGCCTTCTTTTATCAGGTAATTCAGCGAACTTGTAAAGGCGCTGCGGGTCCAGTTGGAGATGCGAAACCAGGCATCCGGGCTGGTAGCAAGCGTATATTTACGGGTAGACTCAGTAAGCGTAATCGGAGAAGTGGGCAGGGTAAACCCTAAGCTTTTATCTGCGCCTTTATCAAGTTCTAGCACCTGCACATCTATATCGACAACCGCCTCCTCTTCTTTCACCAGCACCAAATCTACCAGCGATGCTTTTAAGGGGCCCAGGATGATGTTGATCCGTTCAAGATCCTGAGGGCTTTTCACGCGCCCCATCAAAAATACCTTGCCCTCTTCTTCGTTCACTTCAGTATATACTCCGGGAAGCTCTAATTTCCCCAAAAGATTATCAACTCTCCTTTTTACCTCCAGCACATCCTCCGAATATACCCTGATTTGATACGATTGCTCCCCGAAGGTATCCCAATATACCAGCGTCGTCTTCCCGGGCGCTTTCGGGGTAATCGTAAGCTGCATCTTAGTAACATCGGTAATGTCGGCGATATCTGGATTCCCGATAGCAACGCGGGTAGGAAAATTAACCGCAATGGTCTTTGGTTCTCCCATATACAGCTTAATCTCTTCCAGTGTGCCTGCGTAAAAACTATCCGGCCTCATCACAATGCCCACAGATAACAAGAGTGCAATAAAAATAATTTTTTTCATAATTATGATTTAGGCAATACCACCGTGTCTTTATTCAAGCCCCGGTAAATCTCGACTACATCCCCTTCTTCTTTGGGTGGTTTTGGTTTTTCGACTGGCAACTCTACCTGAGGCTCTTGCGGCTGCTGCTCAACTGGTTGGGGCATTACCGGCATTACGTATTGGAATAAGGTGTCCCAGCTGGCAGGATACGTAGGTTGTACCTGTGAATCAGCCGGAGAACGCAAAATCAGCCGGACCTTACCCTGCTCTTGGGCAAAGGCAATAAGATTAGCTTCCTGAGGAGAAAGCGCAAGTGTAATCAAGGGGGAAGGCTCAGCCGGTTGTTCGGTTTTATACCGACCCTCTGTCCTTAAAAGTGGCCCCCCGATATCCCGGCCCACTGCTAATACCAATACATTCTGAAAAAGAGGAATGACCGCCATGCTTGTCTGCTGGCCTTCTTTGGTCTGTATGGGGACGGCAAGCAACGTGATCACATCCACATAATCGCCTGGCTTAACCATGCCCACTAAAGAAGCAATGTTATCCACGGTCACCGTCACTGCCCTTTTACCGACCGGGGTCACCTCTGCCAGCCCGCCTGCGTGCCTGGGCTGGGAAAGTTTTGTCATGCTTAATTGTTCTCCTGCTGCCACAGGAGCAATGGTAATCATCCCCGCAATCCTGTCAAGAGAAGTAACTGCCTGCGGCTGGACGTATTCTCTGGGGATAATGCCGATTTCTAAATTTTCCGGTTCTACTGTTGCGCCCCTGGGGATATCCTGCTTTGCGATAAGCACCGAGGTCTGGCTTTCCTTGAACTGGGTTTTAAAGCTTTCGACCTCGCGCCTCTTTCTTGCTTCCAGCGCCTTGTCCTGCTCGGAAAGATACACCTTCACTAACACAAGCGAGATGACCGCCAGGACAATGCCGATAATCAAAATAATCCGCTGTTTTTGCACTTACTTTACCGCCCCCTGATAAACCTCTATCTTCCCTTGGCTTGAAAGCTTGCCGATAAGGTCGTCTATTTTCTGCTGCTGCTTCAGGAAGGTAATGCCTCTTTTTATCTCATCCCACATCTCAACGACGGAGCGTAACTTGCCTCCCCGTTTGGCTTCAAGCTTCACGATATAATAGCCGTCGGGGCCTTTCAAAATAGTGCTGAATTTGCCCAGCTCAAGGGTATCGGAAAACACCACTTCATCGAACCCGGTAAACCGCTTGCCTCTGGTGACATAACCGAGGTCGCCCCCTTCTTTTGCGCTCGTAGCTTTTGAGCGCTCTCTTGCCAATGAGACAAAATCAGCGCCTTGCAATAACTGAATCAAAATCTCGCGCGCCTCTTGCTCGGTAGGAACGACTATCTCGCGCACCTGCCTTTCCTCTGGCTCGCGCATCTCTTCTTTATACCTGTTATAGAATTCTTCTATTTCCTTAGACGTCACTTCTATCTTTTCCGCCTCCTGGCGCAACAATTCCATAACCAAAAGGTCCTGCTTGGTTTTTTCCAAAGCCAGCAGGATATCTTCTTTTCTATCCAGCCCCCTGGTTAAGGCCTCTTGGTAAAGCAGCATCCTTCTGACGAGCTTATCTTTCAGGTAATCGATTTTCTGTTGCGGGGTAGTGATCTTGTCCTGAGGACTATCCGCGGGAACCAGCGCATTCACCGCATCTATCTCTTCATTAAGCTCTTCCAGCGTAATGGGCTGGTTATTCACTCTGGCAATAATAGTCCCCTTAACTATCGTAGCTGCAATGGGTTCTTGTTTTTTTTCGGCGGGCTTTGGTTTGAATAGTTCTATTTTATCGCAGGAGGTAAGAATAAATATACTTAAAAAAAATAATAAAAATTTAAATTTATTTTTCATACATCCCCCTTATCGCCGTAGAATAAACAGCTGCGTTTTTTTAGTTTTATCATAAAGAATGCCAAATTGCAAGAGAATTTTTATCCCCCTACAATAATTCGGGCATCCGCTCTTTCATTTCCGGGTCAATAGAGCTCTCTAGTGCGCGGGGAGCACGCATGCGGAGCTTTTTAAAAATATCCTCTGCTGCCTTCGGGTCCCCGGATTCCCGGAAACAAATGCCCAACCCAGCCAACGCAGAAGGATGCCAAGGAATGGCTTTAAGCGTTTCCTGAAGATAATACATTGCCTTTTTATAAGAACCCTGGCGCATATATATCTTGCCTAAAAGAACATTGGCTTCGGCGCACCCGGGCATTATCATGAGCGCATACAAACACTCCTGCTGTGCGAGAACATCTTCTCCGAAGAGCG
>JAQUON010000085.1 GCA_028717045.1 Candidatus Omnitrophota bacterium
GGATAGTCATTCTGGGAAGAAACCCGTGGGCGAAGCACCGTTTTCTATGTGCGTGCCTTTGTTGGTCCTTGCCCTTTTCTGTGTCCTTCTCGGCGCCATGCCTCAGAAATTCTTAAATACGGCGGTTGCGCCCTGGTTAGGGCAGGAAGTTACCTATACGGGGTCATGGAACAGTTCTTTCGCGCTTATATTTCTTTTAGTAGGTTTATTGTCCGGGGCGCTGCTTTGGTATGCGGGCCCCTTAAGGAAATCCGTGCGGGAGGATGTTGCGTTTACCGGAAGCGAAACATCTAAGATGTATCCTTCTTTTCCCGCTACGGAATTTTATAAAACCATTGAGGATATCCCGGCGGTTAATAAACTTTTACGGTTCCTAAAGCTTGAAACCCTTGATTTCTATAATATCATCAGGGGCTTCATGAATATAGCTGCATACTTTCTGTTTATATTTGTGGACCGCCTGATATATGCTATTACCAATGCCGTAGGGTATTGTGTGCTTGGCGCAAGTTGGGTATTAAGGAAGCTGCATACCGGCGTGCTTGATTTGTATATCGCCTGGAGCCTTGTCGGGCTCATCGCCTTATTTTTTCTGTTAATGCGGAGTTAGGATGATAGAACTGCATGTATTATTGGGTCTTATGATAATCGGCGCTATCGTGGCCATGGAAATAGAGGATCTGCTTTCCAGCGTCATCGCCTTGGGGGCGGTAGGGTTTGGGTTGACTCTCGCATTCCTGTTATTGCGTGCCCCGGACTTGGCGATTACGCAGTTGGTAGTCGAGATCCTTTCGCTTATTATTCTTATCCGTGCGACGGTCGGCGTCAAATTGCCCCGCGAAAAGATACGTTCACGAATCGGATATTTTATTTTCGCGGTGATTTTTGTGGCGCTGTTTTTGTCGTTTAGCGTAAAGGCAATTGCGCAGCTTCCTTTGTTTGGTGATTCGCTGATGAGGATAGGCTCGCAGTATGTGGCTGAGGCAAAGATAAAGACCGCAGCAGCCAATATTGTATCGGCTATTATTCTTGATTTCAGGGGCTATGATACATTGGGCGAGGCAACGGTATTATTTACCGCGGTAATCGGGGTACTGGCAGTATTAAGAAAATCAAGGAAGCAGGCATGAAACAACAGCAGGGAATGTCTTTAATCGTCAAGCGTATCACCAAGATTACGGTAAGCCTGATTTTTCTGTTCGGGATGTATATCGTTTTGCACGGCCATCTCACCCCCGGAGGGGGGTTTGCCGGCGGGGTGATTATCGCCCTCTCTTTTATACACCTGGTGCTTGCATTCGGAAAAGAGATAGCATTGCAGAGGCTGCGCGAGTCATTCTTTTCCGCCATTGAATCCTTTGGCGGCCTTATGTTTTTAGGTATTGCGCTTTTGGGCCTGTCCGGGGGTTATTTCTTCTTAAACGTCCTTCCTAAGGGTGTGCCTTTTACGCTCTTTAGCTCAGGCATCATTGTGCTATGCAATATCGCTATTTTCTTAAAAGTAAGCGCAGGTCTTTTTTCTATTTTCATTGCGCTGGCAATCATCAGGATGCCGATGGATGACGCAAAGGAGCAATCCCGATGAGCCTGTATATACTTTGCACCGTATTATTCGCGGTAGGCTTGTATTGCCTTCTGGTGAAGAAGAACCTGGTCAAAAAAATTATCGGGCTGGGGATTATGGAATATGCGATCAATCTGTTTTTTATCTTGACAGGCTATCGTACTGCAGCAGAGGCGCCCATACTTGACCGGGAACTCGCTATTACCAATTTTGTTGACCCGCTCCCGCAGGCGCTTATTCTCACTTCTATCGTGATTGGCTTAGCGGTTACTGCGCTTATGGTAGCGATAGCAGTCAGGCTGTATGAAAAGTACCGCACGTTTGATATAAATGAAATCCGCAGGTTAAGAGGTTAAACGTATGATTCCTTTATTTGTGGCGATACCGCTGGGGTTTGCTTTCTTAATACCCCTTGTGTCGAAATATAAGGAAGGGTTCGCCCGCGCGTGCGCTGTTGCGGGGGGCTTTTTTCTGGTGTGTGTATCCGTTGCCAGCGTATACTGGATAAAAACAGGAGCCATGACGTATGCGGTAGGAGGCTGGAAGGCGCCGTTTGGTATTTGCATGGAGCTCGATGCCTTAAGCGTGCTGATCCTGCTGGTAATTAATATCATCGGGTTTCTGGCTCTGGTGTATTCCGCCGAATACATCAAGAAACGCTATACCTCCCCAGGGCTTTACTATGCGCTGTTCTGTTTGCTGCTTGCCGGCCTAAACGGCGTTGCCATAAGCGGGGACTTATTTAATATGTTCGTCTTTTTAGAGATTACCTCGATAGCCAGTTATGCACTGGTGGCATTCGGGACAGAGGCGGAGGAATTGGAGGCGTCTTTTAAATATATGGTCTTAGGCAGCATTGCCTCGGCGCTGATCCTGTTTGCTATCGGCATATTACTGGCAAAGGTGTCGACTTTAAATATGGCTGATATTGCAAGGCAATTGATGCGCCAAGGTCCGGGCAATATCACCGTATTATATTGCGCGGCACTTTTTACCATGGGATTTGCGCTGAAAGCAGGTTTGGTACCGTTTCATACATGGCTTGCGGACGCGCATCCGGCTGCCCCGGCACCTGTGTCCGCAATGCTCTCGGGAGTGGTTATTAAGACCCTGGGCATTTATCAATTAGTGAGAGTTATTTTTAATATTATAGGTTTTAGCCAGGCAATGTCGTTTATTTTTGTGTGGCTGGGAATTATTTCTATGGTCGTCGGAGTGCTGCTTGCCATAGGTCAGTGGGATTTCAAGCGACTGCTTGCGTATCATTCAATCAGCCAGATTGGATATGTGGTCTTCGGAATCGGCCTGGGCACCCCTTTAGGGATTATCGGAGGGTTATTTCACCTTTTTAACCACTCATTATTTAAGTCGCTCCTTTTCTTAAATGCCGGCGCAGTAGAATTTGCCACCGGCACAAGAAGGCTGGAGAAGGTGGCAGGACTCAGCAACGAAATGCCGGTTACCGGCGTCACTTCTTTAATTGCCTCTCTTTCTATTGCCGGTATTCCGCCCCTGTGCGGTTTTTGGAGCAAGCTCATTATTATTATCGCAGCTTTTCAGGTGCAGCATTTTTTCGGGGCTATTGTCTGCCTTGCAGTAAGCATGGTCACATTGGCCTCTTTCTTGAAAGTTCAAAAGTATGCGTTTGCGCGGAAGGCGCAGAATCCCGTTGCGGGGATAAAAGAAGTGCCTTTATCGATGAAGGTTTCCATGGTATCACTTGCCATTCTTTGCGTGGGCGTAGGTTTGTTTTTTCCTGTGATAATAAATACTGTTATCAAGCCGGCTGCTGACGTATTATTGGCAGGGCGCGAATACATTAACTGGGTGCTGGGGGTGAAGTAGCATGCGTTCAAGAGTCGTTACCTTTACAGTTTCTTTTCTACTTTGGATGCTTCTGTCTTTTAGTTTTGAATGGCAGCACCTTTCTGTAGGATTGCTGGTTGCGCTTGTGGTGGCATTGAGCATGGGCGATATGTTTACCGATAAAGCCCATAAGTGGTTTGAGCTTAAGCGTTACGCATGGTTTATCGTGTATATGTTCGTGTTTGCCTGGGAGTGCCTGAAGGCAAACTTCGATGTGGCGTGCAGGGTTTTGAACCCACGCCTACCTATTAATCCCGGCATAGTGAAAGTCAAGACGATTCTTAAGACGGAGACTGCGCTTACCTTCTTGGCCAATTTCATCACCCTTACCCCGGGGACTTTTTCGGTGGACGTGGATCAGGAGAAAGGGTACCTGTATATACACTGGATTGACGTCAAGACTCAGGATATTGAAGAAGCGTCACGGATTATAGTATCGAAGTTCGAGAGGATATTAAAAGAGGTATTTGAATGAAATTCATGCGTTGGTTGCTGGGTTTTATCTTTTTAGCCGGGCTCATAGTCTATATTTTTTCTTTTCTTGAAGCAAGCGCGCCCACAAAACTTATGCTCTACCTTCTGATTTGCTTTCTTCTTTCAATGTTCAGGATTTTTAGGGGTCCGACTGCTGCAGACCGGTCTGTCGCAACCGACATCCTGGGGATCCTCGTGGTGGGTTTCTGTGCGATACTGGCAGTGTATACGAAGAAGGATTGGTATATTGATATCGCCATTGCCTGGGCATTGCAGAGCTTCATCGGCACTCTTGCGCTGGCAAAATTCCTGGAAGGAAGGAACTTCGATGAGTGAGGCACTACCGCTCTTTTTTATTATCCTGGGAATAACCTTTGACCTTTTTGGCTGCATAGGCCTGTTACGCCTCCCTGATGTCTATAACCGCCTGCAGGCTTCTACGAAATGCGTCACGCTGGGCACCTGCAGTATATTATTCGGCGTGTGTATAAAATTCGGCCTTTCGGCAGCCGGCATCAAGTCAATACTGTGCATCGTCTTTCTGTTGCTTACTTCGCCCGTAGCTGCGCATGCGCTTGCCAGGGGAGCGCATTTACATGGCATCAAATTATGGGAAAAATCAGTCTGCAATAAATACGAAGAGGATAGAAATGCGTTATCCTAAACTGCGAGAACTAAAAGAGGCGATACGGGCATTGCTGAAAGGCCCGTATACCTCAAGGTTTCCTTTCAAACCGCATGAACCGTCCGAACGGTTCAGGGGCAAGCCCTATTTTTATGAGAAAGACTGTGTCGGTTGCGGTGCCTGTGTGCAGGTATGCCCTGCCAGGGCGATAGAAATGCAGGATGTCGCCGGAGAAAGGATATTGACGCTGCATTGGGATCTGTGCATATTCTGCGGGCAATGTCAGGCAAACTGCCTTACCGCAAAAGGCATCATGCTGTCGCGTGAATTCGATTTGGCGACTACGGGGAAACGCCAAGAATTATACCAACAGATACGTAAAGAACTTTTGTTATGCGAATGTTGCGGGGAACCCATAGCCCCCAAGGACCAGATACTCTGGACCGCACAGAGGCTCGGCCCGCTTGCGTTTGCGAATGTAAGCCTCTTTTTGTTTTACCTCGCGAATATAAATCTCATCTATACAGAAAAAGGCGCTGAGAAAAAGGGTGAGGAGTTTAACCGTTCTGACCGATTTCGCTTCCTTTGTCCCCGTTGCCGCCGCGAAGCAGTCCTGAAATCGTAACCTGTCAAGGCCTTGCCATGGAAACACCGGAAGAATTAATTCCCGTATTAGGAACTGAATCCCTTATAGTGGGAGTAGGAAATGTTTTGAGGGGAGATGATGCGTTCGGCTCGCTTTTAGCGCAAAGGCTTACAGATAAACTCACTATTAAGGTTATGGACACAGGCAGCGCTCCCGAAAACTACCTTGGCAAGATAGTGAAAGAAGGCCCCCGCGTTGTGTTGCTTATTGACGCGGTGGATTTTGGCGCTCTGCCTGGCCAGATGAGGCTTTTTGATTTGCGCATTTGCTCGACGAGAAGCGTATTCTTTACGCATAGCCTTGCCCCGGATTTTTTGAATAGTTTCTTGCAGCAGGCTTCAGGCGCACGGGCATACCTGCTGGCAGTGCAGCCGGCAAGCCTTGGGCTGGGCGATCCGCTTAGCCCCGCCCTCTCAGCGGGACTCGATATATTAGAAAACTGGTTCCTTGCGCATTACGCATCTTTATTGAACGAGGCAGGAAAATGATTCGCAGGATAATTGACGAAAGAAATAACCATTCTGTT
>JAQUON010000086.1 GCA_028717045.1 Candidatus Omnitrophota bacterium
TACGGACAAAGAGATTGTGATCAGGTTGGTCCTGGCAACGCTCCTGGGGGGGTTTATTGGGCTTGAAAGGCAGTTCCACCGTCGAAGCGCAGGCTGGCGTACACACATACTGGTATGCCTTGGTTCTTGCCTTATTATGTTGACATCGCTCTATATTTTTGATATATATAAAAGTCAGGTTTCCCTTGATCCTGGCCGCATTGCAGCCGGGGTAGTAACCGGCATAGGCTTTCTGGGCGCAGGCGCAATCATCAGGGATAGGGAGGGGGTAAAGGGGCTTACTACCGCGGCAAGCGTCTGGTTGGTCGCAGGGATAGGCCTTGCAGTCGGTTGCGGATTTTATACCGCAGGGCTCGTCAGCACCGTCATAGCGGTAATAGTGCTTTTCTTTTTTGCGTATATCGAAAAAGTGGTATTCAGTAAAGATACAAAGAAGTAAAAAAGAGGGGGGTGGCGCATGGCTTTTAAGAAAAAGATGGATGAGAAAGTGCTGGATGTCGACGCATCGATGCAGGGGACGCTCAATTTTAAGGACCCCGTCAACCTGCGCATCAACGGAAAGTTTGAAGGGTTGCTGGAAGCCAAGGGTAATTTGACGATTGGCCCGACCGCTACTGTTATCGCAGATATCATGGGAGAAAATATCATTGTAGGGGGTAGGGTAAAAGGCAAAATCACCGCCAAAGACCGCCTGACGCTTCTGCCGACTGCCATTATTGAGGGAGAAATATTCCCGGCGAGGCTCAATGTGACTGAAGGGGCAATCCTTGAAGGCCGATGCCACATGCTGCGCGATTTTCTTAATGTCGAGGAGCTTTCCCGGTATCTTGATGTAGACCTGAATTCGATCCTTGATTGGGCAAACGCAGGAAAGGTCCCTGTGATGAAGGAAGGCAACGACCTTAAATTTGAGCGCAAGGCGATTGATTCCTGGGTGGCTTCCGGCAGAATCGGGAAATAATGGAAGAAAAACTTTTGACAGTCAGGGATGTTGCTTCTTTGCTGGGGGTATCGGAGAAAGAGGTGCTTGACTTCGCCGAAGACGGCTCAATCCCCGCCTACAAGGTCGGCGGGCTTTATTTGCGCTTCAGGCGGGAGCAGGTTGAAGACTTTAAACGCAAACACAATTTCGTCTCTCATACTGACCGCGCCCTTGCACAAACCTCGGTCAAAGACAGGATAGCGGACTTTTTTTATTTCAATGATTTCTATCTATTTTCTGTCCTGCTTATCGTAGCTATGCTTTTCATAATTTTTATCGGATAAACCCATGAAATTACTGAGGAACATTTTTAAGCTGCGACCTTTTAAGGAGAGTTTTTCTTATGCGTTACAGGGGTTAGCCTACCTTATTGTATACCACCGCAATATGAGGGTAATTTTTTTATGCGGGGTGCTGGCGGTTATCACGGGGGTGTATTTTCAGTTAAAGGGGATTGAGCTGGTAGCGTTGTGTATTACGGTGACAATGGTATTTATCGCAGAAATTTTCAATACGGCTATCGAGTTACTTATGGATATGGTCAATACGCAATATCACGCAATGATCAAGGTGATTAAAGACATTTCGGCTGCCGTGGTTTTAATCGCGGCTTTGAATGCGCTTGCGGTAGGGTATATCCTTTTTTCAAAGAAGGTTTTCTAACCAAAAAAGTATTGCCGAAACAAAAAAATGGCACGGAGTTACGTATGACGGAGAAGGAACGTACGATTGAGCCCATCGCATGGTATCAGAGGAATACGCTAGGGGTTGCGCGCGCCGTACTTGAGACTGTCAAGCAGGCCTTATCTGATCCCAGGAAGTTCTGGTCTGGCCTTGATAGAGAGAGGCCAGTGTCAGAGTCTATCCTTTTCTATATGCTGGTTACCTTTGCGTCTAATACGATAGGCCTGTTTTTTGATATGTTTTTCCAGTTTCAAATGGTATGGCCGGCATATTTTTTTGTGGTGTTGTTTATTCTGCCCATTCTCGTTGCCGTTGGTCTTTATGTGCTTGCGGGATTGCTCTATGTGTGTATCCTTTTCTTTAAAGGAAGGACGCACTTTAGGGAAGTGCTTATCATTGTTGCCTACGCAGGGGCAGCGAATGTATTTTATGTTATCCCTGTCTGGGGGCCCTTGCTGGCAGCCGTTGCAACCGGCGTGTTGTATGCGTTAGGCCTGATGCGTTTCTTTCAGCTTAAGGCGTGGAAGTCGGTAGTAATAGTAGTGCTTCTATTTGCGTTGCTTTTTACGATACTGGCAATCACCATAAACGGGATCCAGCAGTTTGCCGAGAACAAGATGCGCGTGAACGAAACACTTGCTGAGTCAACATTAAAGTCTATTGCGCTATCCCTTGAAAAATTCAGCCAGGAGCATGCCGGCACATACCCTAAAGACGAGCTTGAGATGCGTTATGCCCAGCCGGCTTATCTTGACAGGACGTATAATAACGAAAATATCCAGGGTTATATTTTTGCGCTGAATTTAAGTATGTCTGGTTACGAGATACTCGCCGCACCCATGGAGTGCGCAGTTACCGGTTTTGAGGTCTACCGGATCAAGACCGGCGGCCTGCTTGAACAGGGGAATTGTACGTCAGTCAAACCGAAGTAGGCGATATAAGGCTAAGGTTGAGGCCAAGGCTAAGTAAGGTTGAGGTCTAGGTCGAGGCTGTAAGCGGATCGCCAATAGCATTACGCTGAACGCGATACGCTATACTCACTACGAATAACGGCGGCTTAACTCGGTTCGATAAATTAGACAGGAGCAAGGATGAAAAAGAACAGCGTGATTTTCATAATCTTTTTAAGTATGCTTTTTATAAATAAATGTATTTTTGCGCAAGATATTACTAAGGAACAAGTCAATACCTTAGTTAATAAACAAGTTAAGGCCATTATGGATCTCAATATCGATGGGGTGATGGATACAATTGCGAAGGACGCCATTATTGTTTCAGTCTCTGAATCTAAAGAAAGGACGATTTCCTGGGGCCAATACGAACGTGAATTGGGTTATTATTTCATTAAATGCAAGGAGTTGAGATATGTGTATAACTTAGATGAAATAGAGTACAATGGTAGAAGGGTTAAAATTAATGGTAAGATATTTCAAGAAACTAAATTTTTTGATAATAATATCGTTAAAACTCAAGCGAATGAAACAGCAGTAATAGAGCTAAGGGATGGACGCCCCCAATATACATACATAAAAACAATAGTAGATACTGTAGAAGTAATAAAAGGTTTGGAGCAAACTCGGGAAGAGGCGATTAGCAATTTAAATACAATGCAGAATAGGGTGAAACAAAGAATGGAAGTTTTAAAACAGCGTATTATAAGGGAAAGTTCCAATCAGTCTTCGTCCGTTTCGCAATAACGAAAGCTTAGATATAAAAAAACAAGGTAATCTTGTAGGATAATTGAGGCGAAACAATAATCATAGCGAACGACGGCGGCGTAACTCAGCCTGATAGAGTAGTCGGCTCATACCCGATAAGTCACTGGTTTAAATCCAGTCGCCGCCACTTTACTTATACGCGACTGGCCCTTTTTAGTTAATATGTAAGAGGGCATAGTCGCCGCCACTTTACTTATACGCGACTGGCCCTTTTTAGTTAATATGTAAGAGGGCATTCTCGCCACCACCACCTATATCAAAGTCAGTGGCGGCATCCCGACCGGACGTAAGGTGAGCGTCGGGAGCCGATGCCACGAATTTTGCCTATAGTATTAAAGGTTACTAAGGAAGCAGGTTGATTCCGCGTTAATAAAAGGAGGAAAGATGAAAGTCGCAACGAGCCCTACGAGAGAAAAATTCCCCTTAAGCACAAAAAAGCCCCTCAAAAAGACTATTCCCAGCATCTTTTTTTCTTTCATTCTTCTGTTTCTCTTTGTGCTTTTTGGCGGCTTGCTATTGGGACCATTCGTAGGATATTCCTCAAAAATAATTTTGACCATCATCCTTATACTAATTCCTGTTTTGGCCATTTATTGTGTTTTGATGTACAAATACCAAGTATGGTATTTTCAGCTTTACTTCTATGATCTAACCGAAGATTTTGTGGTCATACGCAAGCGTGTTTTGACGCCAAGAGAAATATCCATTCCTTACGAAAGGATACAAGACGTGTATGTCGACCAGGATATACTTGACCGCATATTCGGTCTTTACGACGTACATTTATCGAGTGCCACAATTTCTTCCGGTATGGAGGCGCATTTTGATGGCGTAGAGAGGCCGGCAGCAGAAGGGCTGAGGAAGATGATTCTAGATAAAGTAAGCGAAAAAATAAAAACTGCAAAGACAGGGTAACTGGTCCATGGTAAGCCCTAAGATAATTACGGAAATAACCCATCCCATCGAACGCAGGTGGGTCATTAAGACATGCTTGGTCATAATAGTAGTCGGGATATTGGCATTATGTTTGGTTATAATGCCCGGTATTATATTTAAAGCACGTTTTGATTCCTCCGATACAATGGCAAATACGCTCGGTTTTGGTTTGTTTTTTTTCTTTTATTGTATGGTTATAATTGGACAGCCGCTCAATGTGGTATTCTCCAAAAAGAATTATCATTACACAATTGGAGAAAAATTTATTATTTTAAAACAAGGAATTTTTTCAAAATCAGAAAGGCATATACCTTACGGAAGGATTCAGTGCGTTTATCTTTGCCAGAGCCTTCTTAACAGGATGCTAGGGCTAGCTTCCATAGGTATTGAGACTGCTTCGGAGGGAGCAGGGGTCGCCTTCCTAGAGGACAAGAAAAAGAATCAGCAAGAAGGCGCGTCGTTTATGCTGCCTCTTGGTTTTTTCAACAACAGGATAGGGATACCAGGCCTTTCCTATGATAATGCCGTAGATCTGAGAGATACCCTACGGGAGCTCATAAAAAGCAACCCGATTGAAGACGGGCAGTCTGGTTTATAAAAGAAAGGAGCAGTTAAGATGAAATGCAGAGAATTAACGGTATGTGTGCTGGTTTCTGTCCTAATTTTTCTAAGCGGTTGTAAAAGTGTCCGCGTAGGCGGGTGCGGACAGGTCGGTTCAGTCAAGACATCTGGAGATGTAAGTGTACCTTTGCCTAAGACGAAATAACCTTGCCTAAAACTTGCAATGGATAGCGCCCCGCAAGTTAAATGGTACTTTAAGACCTCTTTCCTGATAGTGCTTTTTTTAAGCATCGGCCCCTTTGCGCTGCCTCTTTTGTGGTTAAACCCCCGGTTCAGCAAGAGAAGCAAGGCAGCCATTACCGTTATTGTGATTATAGCGACTATCGTACTTGGGATCGCAGTTGTCAATTCCATAAAGTCGATCAGCAATTATTATCAAGAGTTGAGTACAGGAATATTATAGTGCGAAAAGCCGCTTTGGATATGCGAAAAAAACTTATACGGCCGAAAGTTTTTGCGATAACGATAATAGCAGTATGTTTTTCTTCAGTCTTAAGCTTTGCGCAGGAGCTTCCGCGCCAGGGCGAATCTATTTCGATCGTTACATATTACCCTTCCCCTTACGGCAGTTATAACCAGCTGAGCGTAGCAGCAGGTGGCTTGCGTCTGGGAAAAGCACTGGAAAAGGTGCCGGCACACAAATGGACGGATATAGACGCAAACTCTATGCCCGCAGGCGGCTTATACATTATTACGGTTGTCCCC
>JAQUON010000087.1 GCA_028717045.1 Candidatus Omnitrophota bacterium
CGCCTATAACCCCGGCGTGATGGACCCGGTTGAAGAATCGGCGATGAAGGGGATTGCCGACTTAAGGATCTCGCGCGTGCGCAGTGTCAGGACCGCAAAAAAATATTGCATCGAAGGAAAGCTTAGAGACCAGCAGCTTAAAGTCATCTCCGAGAAATTGCTCTGCAATAAATTAATCCAGCATATCGTCAAAAACCCCGCTGCATTCTTAAGCCACGAAAACCCCAGGGCGCCCGATAAAAATGAGGCAGGTGTCTTAACGGTTGACCTCTTGAAAGCATCGGATACGAAATTAAAACGGATAAGCAGCCAGGGCCAGCTGTTCTTGAGCCTCCAGGAAATGAAACAGATCAAGCATTATTTTCAGGGGCTTAAGCGCAACCCCACTGACTGCGAACTGGAGACCATTGCGCAAACCTGGTCAGAGCACTGCCAGCACAAGACCTTCCGGGGAAAGATCAAATATTACGAAAATCATTCCCGGCCCGTAATGATCAAGAACCTGCTTAAGGCAACCATCATGCGGGTAACCAGGGAATTAAACAAAAGCTGGTGTATCTCGGTATTCCAGGATAATGCCGGCATCATAAAATTTGACGAAAAACACAATATCTGTTTTAAGGTAGAAACGCATAACCATCCTTCTGCGCTTGAGCCCTTTGGCGGGGCAAATACCGGGGTGGGCGGAGTAATCAGGGACTGCCTGGGCACAGGGCTTGGGGCCAAGCCTGTCTGCAATACCGACATCTTCTGTTTCGCGCCCTTTGATTACCCCATGCATAAGCTGCCCGCAGGCACCCTGCATCCCAAGCGCATTTTAAAAGGCGTGGTTTCAGGGGTGCGCGATTACGGCAACAAAATGGGCATACCGACGGTAAACGGCGCGATATTGTTCCACGAGCAGTTTATCGGCAACCCGCTTGTCTATTGCGGCACTGCCGGAATCTTACCCAAGGAAAAATCGTTTAAAGAGCCGCTTAAGGGGGATGCGATTGTTTTGGTAGGCGGGGCAACCGGCAGGGACGGCATACACGGGGCAACATTCTCTTCGGGGGAATTGACGCATAAGTCGGAGATTGTTTCCAGCGGCTCTGTGCAGATCGGCAACCCCATAGAAGAAAAAAAGATATTGGATACTATCATCAAGGCGCGCGACCTCAACCTGTATAATGCCATTACCGACTGCGGCGCAGGCGGGTTATCATCCGCCGTAGGAGAAATGGGCAAGGATCTGGGGGCAAAGGTTGAACTGTGCAAGGTGCCGTTAAAGTACAGGGGCCTTACGTACACAGAGATCTGGATTTCCGAATCCCAGGAGCGGATGGTGCTCTCCGTGCCCCAGGATAAACTTATCGCACTACTTGAGGTCTTCAGGAGCGAGAATGTCAGGGCAACCCCTATCGGCGAATTCACCGATACGCAAAAACTGCAGCTGTATTATAAAGGAAACCTGGTAGGCAATCTTGATATGCATTTCCTGCATGAAGGCTGGCCGCGGCCGGAAAAGAAAGCCGTTTTTTCAACACCAAGGCACAAAGAAAGTGTTCCTCCGCGCGCAGAAGACCTCACCCCTTCTTTGATGCGGCTGCTCGGGCATCCCGACATATGCTCCAAGGAGTGGGTGATACGGCAATATGACCATGAGGTCCAGGGAGGGTCGGTCTTAAAGCCCTTATGCGGGATTGCCAATGACGGGCCTTCGGATGCCGCAGTAATCAAGCCTCTGCTGCATTCTGCCAAAGGCATTATCGTTTCAAACGGCATCAATTTCAGGTACGGCTTTATCGACCCTTACTGGATGGCTGCTTCCTGTATAGATGAGGCGTTGCGCCAGGTGATCGCAGTGGGAGGGTCGCTGAAGAACGTAGCGCTTCTGGATAATTTTTGCTGGGGAAACCCCGATAAGCCTGACAGGCTCGGGGGATTGGTCAGGGCTGCCCTGGGTTGCTATGATACCGCCAAAGGCTACGGGGTACCTTTTATTTCAGGCAAAGACAGTTTGAATAACGAGTATACGGTAAAGAATAAATCTCTGGCAATACCGGGGACACTCTTGATTTCTGCGATTGCAGTGATGGAGGATGCGTCAGGCGCTGTTTCCATGTACCTGAAAAAACCGGGCAACCTCCTTTATATTGTCGGGGCTACTGCCGAAGAGCTGGGCGCGTCGCATTATTACGATCTGTTCGGCATAATAGGCAACAACGTGCCTAAGGCGTATCCGAAAAAAGCAAGGCAGGTTTTTGATGCGCTTTCCAGGGTTTCGTCAAAACGCCTGGTCCGGTCAATGCATGATTGCGCTGAGGGCGGGATCGCAGTGGCATTGGCTGAAATGGCTTTTGCCGGCGGGCTTGGCGCTGAAGTGTTCTTAAAGGAAGTCCCCGTTGTCCAGGCACCCGCGCGCGCGCAGAAAACCAAGGCCCAAAGAGACGACTTTGTGCTTTTTTCCGAATCTAATTCGCGGTTCATCGTTGAAGTCGAGCGCGCGCATCAGAGAGAATTCGAAAGGTGCATACGGGGCGTCCCTTTTGGCTTGTGTGGCTGCGTATCTGAGGAGAAACAATTGAAAATATTCGGGCTGGACGGAAAGTTGTGTATTGCGGCCGGGATTGCGCAATTGAAAGAGGCATGGCAGAAGAGCTTGCGATGGTAAAGGAGAGAAGAATGAAAAAGGCAAAACTCATCAGGCAGGATTTTACCAGTGAGGACCCTTGGCGGATTTTCCGCATTATTTCTGAGTTCGTGGACGGCTTTGAGGTCCTTTCCGATGTAGGGAAGGCAGTATCGATATTCGGATCAAGCCGCACGCCCGCGGGCAAGAAATACTATAAATTAGCGGAAGAGACCGCTTATCTTTTGGCCAAAGAAGGCTACGCCGTTATTACCGGCAGCGGCCCGGGCATCATGGAGGCTTCCAATACAGGCGCGCGCAGGGCAAGGGGGCATTCGATCGGCTTAAACATCCAGATCCCCCTGGAGCAGAGGGCAAACCCGTATGTGGATACGCTCTTGAGTTTTCATTATTTCTTTGTGCGCAAGGTCATGTTTGTGAAATACGCCAAGGCCTTTGTCATCATGCCCGGAGGCTACGGCACGCTCGATGAGTTCACCGAGGCAATTAATTTAATCCAGACCAAGCGGATTTCGAAGTTCCCCGTCATATTGTTTGGCCGCGAGTACTGGAAGGGGATGCTGGTCTGGTTAAGGGATAAGGTTTTAAAAGAAGGCAATATCAGCAAAGAAGACCTGGATATTTTTACCGTGGTCGATACGCCCAAAGATGTGATAAAGGCCATCAGGAAATTTTATGCAAAAGCCTAAAGTATGCGTTTTGCGGACCGCAGGCACGAATTGCGACCAGGAAACTGCGTTTGCGTTCTTGAAGGCCGGCGCCTTTGCCGAACTTGTGCACGTAAACAGCCTTGTCAGCGGCTATAAGGCATTGAGCGAGTATCAGATCCTGGCAATCCCCGGGGGGTTCACCTACGGCGATGATGTGGCTGCTGGGAAAATACTTGCCAATGAGTTTAAGTATAAACTAAAAGCAGCGTTATTGGATTTTGTACGCGAAGGGAAATTAATTATCGGTATCTGTAACGGCTTCCAGGTGCTGGCCAAGAGCGGGTTACTTCCGGGCAATGCGGAGCTTACACAGGAAGCAAGCTTGACCCTTAATGATTCCGCGAAATTCGAAGACCGCTGGGTGTATTTAAGATGCGCTGCCTCCGGCCGCAAAAAAGCCAAGTGCGTCTGGACAAAAGGGATGCCTGAGGTCATTTACCTTCCGGTTGCGCACGGCGAGGGAAAATTCGTTGTCCGCGATAAAACGGTGCTTGAGCGCCTCAAGAGGAACAACCAGATTGTGGTGGAGTATTGCGACGAGAAAGGGAAGCCTGCCGGTTATCCATATAATCCCAACGGCTCTACGCAAGGCATTGCAGGTATTTGCGATGAAACAGGGAGGGTCTTTGGGTTAATGCCTCACCCGGAAAGGCACATTCACTTTTTGCAGCATCCGCGCTGGCTGCGTACGCAAAACAGGCAGGAAGGAAGCGGCCTGCAGATATTTAAAAACGGCGTCGAATACGCGCAGAAAAAATTTTAACGAAGGAGTCTTTTACGCATGAGCGGGATTTTTGGGGTCGTATCGCAGGCTGATTGCAGGAATGATTTATTTTACGGGACCGATTACCATTCGCACCTGGGCACGCAGTTCGCCGGGCTTGCCGTATGGCAGGATACGATCCTGCGCAAGATCCACGATATACGCGGCAGCCAGTTCAAGGCAAAATTTTTTGAAGACTACCGGAAAATGAACGGCAAGGCAGGCATCGGCGTTATCAGCGTCAAAGACGAACAGCCGATCTGCGTCCATTCGAAATTCGGGCCGTTCGCAATAGCGATTAACGGCTTTATTGAAAACGCCCAGGAATTGGCCAGGCAGTTATACAAGGAAGGCCAGTCCTTCAGCGAAGTCACCGAAGGCAAGGTGAACCTTACGGAATTAGTGGCAAAGCTGATTATCCGCTCAGGATCGATAATCGACGGAATTGAGGGAATGTTTGACAAGATCTCAGGCTCCTGTTCCCTGCTTTTGCTTGCCAGGGAAGGAATCTACGCTGCGCGGGACCGCTACGGCTATACGCCTTTGATTATAGGGCAGAGAGGAAAAGACTGGGCTGTTGCCACCGAGTCGTCGGCGTTCCTTAACCTGGGGTTTACCGTTAAGAAATATATCCAGCCCGGAGAAATCGTGATACTGAACGAAAAAGGCATGGAGATCAAGCGTAAAGGCGGGCGGATGAATAAAATCTGTTCGTTCCTGTGGATTTATACGGGCTTTCCCGCTTCTTCCTATGAAGGGATAAATGTAGAGACAGTGAGGGAGAAATGCGGCGGGTATTTGGCACGGCACGACAACGTAATGGCGGATATGGCCTGCGGCATTCCTGATTCCGGGACTGCGCATGCCATAGGGTATGCGATGCGCTCCGGTATCCCTTTTAGGAGGCCTTTGGTAAAATATACACCCGGTTTTGACCGCAGCTATACCCCTCCGTCGCAGGAGACGCGCGATTTCATCGCCAAGATGAAGCTTATCCCCATACCGGAAATAATCAAGGGCAAGCGCATCGTATTTTGCGACGATTCGATTGTGCGCGGGACACAGCTTAAGAACTACACCATCCATAAGCTGCGCGAGTGCGGGGCAAAAGAGATCCATTTAAGGATTGCCTGCCCGCCGCTTATGTTTCCCTGCAGGTTCGGTTATTCTACGCGCACCGCCCATGAATTGGCAGCGCGTAAGGCAATACGCAGCCTTGAGGGCAGGGATATCGAGGATGTGGCTGCCTATATCGACGAAGATTCCAGCCGGCATAAAAAAATGGTACATTGGATTGCCAAAGACCTCGGGGTGACCACACTTAAATACCAGCGGCTCTGCGATATGATCGATGCGATAGGGCTGCCCAGAGAAGACCTGTGCCTTTATTGCTGGACCGGGGACACCGGCTGCAAAGAACGCATTCTTA
>JAQUON010000088.1 GCA_028717045.1 Candidatus Omnitrophota bacterium
TTTACCCAATTAAGGCGTATGCTTTTGACCAATAGTGGCCTTCGCCGCAAAATTGAAGCAATGGAGAAGAAATACGATAAACAGTTTGCGATAGTGTTCCAGGCAATTAAACAGCTATTGGAGCCAGTAGTAAAGCCTAAGCCTCCGATTGGATTTCGCACGTAAGGATAACTCTGATATTTCCCTCATTCTTTCCCCAGTTCCCTTGGGAAGAAGCAAAATCTTTAAGGTCACAATTTGTGACCTTTAAAAAATCCTTAGAGCCGCCTGCAAAGGAAAAACGCATAGTCGGCTTCTAAAGCCAGCGCGCTTGAAAAAAGAGTCAAATCATAAGCGGAGAACATAGAGTGAGCGCAATATATCTTTCAAATAGGAGTTAATTGTTGTTTTTGCCCTAAGTCTCTTACCATTTTCAAATGGAAGTGATATAATTAGGGCATAAAAGAGGTGGTTTTAATGGAAGACTTTTGTTATTTTTGTGGTCACAGTGGAGCTAATACCAAAGAAGATATTCCCCCTCTTAGCTTTTTTCCAAAAGGCTTTAGAAAAACCATTAAGGTCCCCGCTCATTACAGGTGTAATAAGAAATGGTCTGATTCTAAAGCTATTGAATATTGTCGCAATCTCTTAACTGGTTTAAGCCACTCTAATTCTATCGCACAAAGGCTTTTTATGACTAAATCTCGTAGATCCATTCTAAGGAACTATCCCCTCAGAAAAAAGATGATTTCTGAACTTCGGAAAGAAATCGATATTTATTCACCAAGAGGGATTTATCTTGGCTCTACACCAGGAGTACAATATGATGCCAAGTTAATGGATGAATTTATTAAGCACATAGTTAAAGGATTATATTATCATCACAGAGGCATTGTTTTGTCTGCACAGGCAAATATAAATTGGAAGTTACAACCTTTTTATAGATGTCCAGAATGGATTAATCGGCTACCCACTATTGTTATAGATAACAATATATTTAGATATCGATATGCGATTTTAAGTAGTAATCCTATTAGGTCCATGTGGATTCTTGGTTTTTATGACTTATACATCGGAACAGTTATAGCAGCAACTGATACGCATTCACCATAAACGATCTAGACTTAGGTTAAAATTAAGAAATTTCTGTTATATCTTTCTCTCATGATTATTATAGTAGTAATAAGCAATCCCTAGAGGCACTTTTTTATTAGGGAAGATTATAGAAGATTTGCAGAAGAAAAAGAAGGAATAAGCTGTTTAGCGAAGTGTGCTCTTAGTTCGCCATCAATTTTTTGTGCTTCAAAATAGTTTTTATAATCTTTAAACCAATCGGTATAGATATATAAGTTATAATCTTGACTAGGGTATGGAAAAGAAATATTCTTTGCGCTTTGATAAACAAAAGCATGTAATTTTTCGCCATAAAGAAGTTGATAGACAATGTGTCACTCCTTTGCTTTATCAAAAGGGATTCTTTTGTCTTCGCAGAGTAATCGCAAATCAATTGCCACGAAATTACGAGTTAATTTTAACATCCACCAATCTTTGTTTTGAGGCTCTTGAATTTCTTTTGCAGCAATCGAGAAAGTATTTGTCATTGCAAATCCACCCGTTGCTAAGCTTGGCATGCGCTCAAATTCATTATTGTAGTATACCCTTCTGTATTCTTCAAAACAAAGATTGTCTGGTTCTGAAACAAACCTGCTTTCTCTACCAGTAGGGCGAAGAGGATCATCTCCTTTATCAACGAAGCGATAAAATACCTCACCCGTGGATATGGTTGTTTGGTATTTGCTGAAATGTATTGTTTTTTTCTCCAAGTCTTCTTTTAGATCATTCATAGTCGTAGTATAAGAGATATATCTTATTATCCTGCTTAATTTATTAAATATTTGTGGCTTCATAACAGGAGTGTGCCACACTATAATTCGTGTGGCCATTTATCATTTTTTAAACATGCCTGCTCGATTGAATTAAAGCAATCTTCTAAAATAGCTAATATTCCTTGGACAGAAAAAACAGAGTGTTTCGTTAATAGAATAGGGATACGTCCCTTATGGATCCCCGCGCATCTAAAATAAATATAGAGGTCATCTGTGTACGTTGATATTTTAGGTACGTTCTTACAATATTCTCGCACAAATTTTTTAAAATATTTTTTATTTTCACCAAACCTCTGTTTGTACCTAAAGTTAGCAAGAGCATCAATTTGACATAAAGATAAAATAACACCTTCCTCTTTGAATCCAAGGTCGATTATTTTTTTAATATTAGAAATTCTTTCTCTAAAATCTTCAAAAAAAGCGGTTATATAAAAACTTTTATCGTATTTCATGCCCTCTCCCTTTATTCTATTATATCATAGAAATACTTGTTAGATTCTTCCGGTGATTATCTCTGTTATACTAAGAGGCAGGTTTTAGAAATACTTTCCCCCAACAAAAAAGCCGCTGTCTCTTAATAAGTTACAACGGCTTTTTTTATTTTTTTAGGTTATATTATGCTGCTGCCTGGGCTTTGCTGACGTTGGTTGCCTGTTCGCCTTTAGGGCCTTGGGTCACCTCAAATTCGACCTCATCGCCTTCCTGCAGGCTTTTATACCCGTCTCCTTTAATTGCGCTGTAGTGTACAAAAATGTCCTTGCCTTCTTGAGAGGTTATAAAACCATACCCCTTCTGGTTGCTGAACCATTTTACTTTGCCTCGTGCCATTTGTTACTTTTCACCCCCTTCCACTCGTTAACAAAAAAACCGTAAAGCGCTTTAGTGACATTGCTTTACGGTTAATTCTGGGTTTCTTTCCACATCTACTAACTTCTTAACTATTTCATTAATACTACCACTTTTTCCGGTTTTGTCAATATATTTTTTTAAGGGCCTATCTATTTTATTTGCAGAATGCCTGTTTTTTTGTTATAATATGAGCCCTACAAAGGAGAATGCCTTGATTGAGAGATATAGCTTGCCGCAGATGGCTGCCATCTGGCAGGACGCAAACAAATTTAAGATAATGCTTTCAATCGAGCTGCTTGTGGCTGAAGCGCAGGCAACGCAAGGCAGCATCCCTCACTCGGCACTTACGCGCATCAAGAAAAAGGCAAAATACAACCTCTCCCGTGTCAGGCAAATCGAAGAGAAGACACAACATGATGTGGTGGCATTCGTATCCTGCGTAGGCCAGAATCTTGGGGCAGACGCAAAATACCTGCATATGGGGCTGACTTCTTCTGACCTCCTGGATACCACCCTTGGTGTCCAACTGGTTGAGGCCTCAACAATACTACGGCAGGATCTTAAGAAACTTGCCAATGTGCTTGCCAAAAAGGCAAAGCTGCATAAGGACACTGTCTGCATCGGCCGCACGCACGGGGTGCACGCAGAGCCGACCACGTTCGGCTTAAAGTTAGCGCTTTGGTACGACGAGACTGTGCGCAATCTTGCGCGCCTGCAGGAAGCCGAAGCCAATGTTGCAACCGGCAAGATATCAGGCGCAGTAGGCACCTACTCCAATATTAGTCCCGCAGTTGAGGCGTATGTATGCAGGAAGCTTGGGCTCAAGCCCGCTGCCATCTCTACCCAGGTCATTCAGCGCGATGTGTATGCTCAATACCTTACCACCCTTGCCATTATCGGCTCGTCATTAGAAAAATTTGCCACTGAAATAAGGCATTTGCAAAGGACAGAGGTTTTAGAAGTTGAAGAGCCGTTCGGAAAGGGCCAGAAAGGCTCATCTGCCATGCCGCACAAAAGAAACCCGGTTATCTGCGAGCGCATATGCGGGCTCAGCCGCCTGTTGCGGGGGCATGCAGTGGCGGCAATGGAAAATATTGCCTTATGGCATGAGCGTGATATCAGCCATTCCAGCGTAGAGCGTATTATCATACCGGATGCAACGCTTGCCCTTGACTATATGCTGCATAAATGTATTGAAGTAATGGAAGGGCTGTTAGTGTATCCGGAGCATATGATGGCCAACCTTATCAAGACCAAAGGCCTTATCTTCTCGCAGCGCCTGCTTCTGGCGCTTATGGATAAGGGGCTTAGCCGGATGAGGGCGTATGACCTGGTCCAGAGGTGCGCGATGAAGACCTGGCGCGGCCACCGCACATTTAAAGAGGAGCTCCTGGCTGATAAGGAAGTCTCAAAGGCCCTTGGCGCAAAGGAGCTTGAGAGACTTTTTAACCTCAATTATTATTTACGCAACATACGCGCCATTTTTAGAAGGCTAAAGTTATAATCCCTCACGATGTTTGTCATTCTATCCTTTACCATACTTGGGTTTCTTTCCGGTTTAGCCTGGGTGATGTACAAACGTAAACTTAAGCCCGGGAAACTGCTGACAATGACGTTTCTGGGGATTTTGGCGTTAGGGATAAAGAAGATATTACAAGAGTATTTTAGGAATACAGGAAAAGGAGGCAGGAGATGGGGATTCTAATTATACTTGTGCTCGGATTTATGGTAGGGGTGATTTTTGTGCAGACTTCAAGGACAGGCTCCATAAAGCCCGTAGTTATCACTACCATCATAGGTCTGGTAGCAGGGCTTCTTTTTGCTGCGGTAAGGATAGTGCCTGCAGGATACGTCGGCGTGGTAGACTTCTTCGGCCGGGTTTCACCCAATTACCTGCGCAGCGGCATCAACCTCGTCAACCCTCTGGCAAAAGTTATCCCCCTTTCTGTGAGGACCCTGGAGGCCATGGAGCTTATGCCTGTGCCCTCCAAAGAGGGGCTGACCATAAATTTGGATATCTCCATCCTTTACCGGCTTGATTCCAACAAGGCCGTAGAGATATATAAAACAGTCGGGCCATTCTATAGGGATGTTATCGTTGCCCCGACGTTTCGCTCTGCGGCCAGAGGCGTTACTGTTTCTTATGAGGCCAAGGCGTTATATACTTCCGAAAGAGAGATGCTTGCCCAGGCAGTTTTCAAGGACTTGCAGAAAATGCTTGCTGACAGGGGAATTGTCCTTGAGCGCGTCCTGCTAAGAGGCATTCAGCTTCCTCCCACAGTAAGCCAGGCGATTGAGCAGAAACTTAAAGCCGAGCAGGAAGCAGAACGGATGAAATTTATCTTACAGAGGGAGAACCTTGAAGCGGAGAGAAAACGCGTTGAGGCCGGAGGCATCCGTGATGCGCAGACAATCATTGACCAGAGCCTTACTGCGCGTTACCTCCAGTATCTCTGGATCAACACGCTGAACCAGAACCCCAACGTCATTTATGTTGCCACAGAAGCGAATATGCCTATGTTCCGGGCAGTAAGCCCTGACGAGGAGAATTTGCGTAAAAAGCCACTTCTTATCAAACAGTAACGATACAAAAGCCGGTCTGCATAAAAAGAGGCGCTGCCCGCCGCTTAAGTTTTAAGGAGTTTCTATGTTCTGGGTCATCGAGGTAAAGGACAAGCCCGGCATCTTTGATGCCATCGGAGAGGGCGTTAAAAAAGACGTCCTTGATTTAGGCGTCAAACCAGTCAGTTCCGTAGGCTTCAGCCAAATATATATCATAGAAGGCAACCTGCTTG
>JAQUON010000089.1 GCA_028717045.1 Candidatus Omnitrophota bacterium
ATCAGGACTTGTAAATTTCATTTCTGCCCTCCCGTATGCTACAGTTGCGCACACCCACAAAAAGGAAAAAAGAATAATGAGCGGGGTCTTTCGCATCTGTCCTGCCCTCTCTTTCCGATTAATACAATATAGGAAATACTGCCCTCTTAATCCTCTCTCTTGTGCTCAACGTCAATTATATCTTTATCAGTAGGCCTATAATGAGAATTGCCGAGGTTATAATAGCGAAACCGGAATTTACCAGAGGGATTGACAAAAAGATTGAGCAATGCACTGAAAATACTAAAAAAAGCAGCTCCCCAAAACGCATACCAGAAATCCGTAATATAAAACCCCCCCACAATCTTCGAAACAAGATAAAGCATAAAACCGTTGATAATCAAAGTGAATAAGCCCAGGGAAAGAATAGTGAGGGGCAGAGTAAATAGAATAACGAGCGGCTTTAAAAACGCGTTGACCAGCCCAAACACTAACGCAGCTGTTGCCGTAGTGTGCCAGCTGTCCGAATGAATACCCCTCAAAAGATGCACCACCGCAAACAAGGCAAGCGTATTCAGAAACCATTTGAGTAGGAGGCCTAACATCTAGGATATCAAGGGGTTAGTTTCGTATTATTATATATTCGCAATTATGGGCAATCAAGGATATTTTAAAGAGCCGGTCTCTGCCGCCGCTAACTTTGGTCTTTCTGATTCTTTTTGCTTTTTTCTTCCAGGATCTTATTAGCAATCTCTGCGGGAACCTGCATATATTTCTTAAAATGCATTGATGCGTTTGCGCGCCCGCTGCTTAACGAACGGAATGCCGTGGCGTATCCGAACATCTCTGCCAGCGGCGCCTCTGCCGTAATGACTTTTTGATTAGCCCTGTTTTCCATTTTCAATATTTTTCCCCTGCGGGAGTAAATATTGCCTACAATGCTGCTTAAATATTCTTCTGGGGTAATAACCTCCACTTCCACGTAAGGCTCAAGGAGAACCGGATTACACTTCATAAAAACCTTCTTAAAACATCCGATTGCGGCAAGCTTAAACGCCAGCTCCGAAGAATCGACTTCGTGGAATGAGCCGTCGATAATATTTACTTTTACGCCCACTACGGGATAGCCGGCAAAAGAACCTTCGCGCATCGCCTCATTAACACCCTTCTCAATCGCCGGCATAAAAGATTTTGGGATCGCGCCTCCCTTTATGCTATCGACAAACTGGTGGCCTCCCTCTTGAAGCGGAGAAAGCTCCATCACGACATGGCCATATTGGCCCCTGCCGCCCGATTGCTTTACGTGCTTATACTCATCGCTACCTGATGCCAGGATGGTTTCGCGATACGCAACCTTTGGCTGGCCTACTTCGACTTCGACGTTGAATTCGGTCTTAAGCCTATCAACTATAATCTCAAGGTGAAGCTCGCCCATGCCGGTAAGTATGGTCTCTGAGGTCTCCTGGTCAGTCTGCAGCGAGAAGGTAGGATCCTCGTCAAGTAATTTGGCAAGGCCCTTGCCGAGCTTATCCTGGTCCTGCCTGCTCTTGGGCTTAACGCTTAGTGAGACTACCGGAACCGGGAATTCCATTGCTTCGAGTAATAGGGGGCACTCAACATCGCTTAGGGTATCGCCGGTAGATGTGTGCGCCAGCCCTACCACCGCAACAATATCTCCGGCAAACGCATACTCGATATTTTCCCGCTGATTCGCATGCATCTGCACGATCCTGCCGATTCTCTCTTTTTTGTTCTTGCCGGCGTTAAGCACATGCATACCGGAAGCTAAAAAGCCGGAATAAATACGCACATACACCAATTTCCCCATGTGCGGGTCAGACTGCACTTTAAACGCAAGCGCAGCCAAAGGTTCGTTGATATCAGGCTTCTTTTCGATTGTTTTCTCTGCCTCATTTACATCGTGGGCGATAACCGCGGGCAACTCTACCGGGGAAGGGAGATAGTGCACTATCGCATCCAGTAGTTTTTGAACCCCCTTATTTTTTAGCGCGGAACCGCAAAGCGCGACAACCGCTTTATTGGCAAGTGTAGCCTTACGCAATACCTGCCGTATCTCCTTCGGCGAGATCGTATCCTCGGCCTCAAGCACCTTCTTGGTAAGGATATCGTCGAAAGTCGCGGCCTTCTCAAGCATAGCGTGGCGATATTGTTTGGCATTTTCCAATGAATCCTGGGGGATCTCCACAATATCAAATTCCTTGCCCTGGGTCTCGTCTTTATAAAGATACGCCTTCATTTCAACCAGGTCGATCACCCCACGGAAATCCGACTCTGCGCCTAAAGGAATCTCTATCGGGATCACATTAGCCCCACAACGCTCTTCGATGCTTTTGAGCACTCCGAAAAAATCAGCGCCGGTTCGGTCCATTTTATTGATGAAAGCGATCTTTGGCACGTTGTATTTATCTGACTGATGCCATACCGTTTCCGATTGTGATTCAACTCCGCCTACGGCGCAGAACACGGCGACCGCGCCGTCAAGTACGCGCAGGCTTCTTTCGACCTCTGCCGTAAAATCAACGTGGCCGGGCGTATCGATAATAGTGATCCTGGTATCATCCCAACTACAGGTAGTTGCCGCAGCCGTAATCGTGATGCCGCGCTCCTGTTCCTGTTTCATCCAGTCCATCTGCGCCTTGCCTTCATGGACCTCCCCAATCTTATAGGAACGCCCCGTATAATACAAAATTCGTTCGGTGAGGGTTGTTTTGCCCGCATCGATGTGCGCCATAATCCCGATATTTCTTATCTTTTCAAGGCTGGTCTTAGGGACCGGCTTGACCAATTCTTCTTTTTCTTTTCTTGTCTTCTTCTCCTTAACCTCAGTTCTTTGCTCCTGGGCTTGGGGTTCTTCTTTTTCTTGCGTCAAGGGCGGTTGCTCCGTTAACGGTACGGCCCCTTCCTGTACACCTAACTTCCCTTCCCCTTGATCCCCCTTAGGTTCCGGCACAGTTGTAGTTTCGCAAACAATGGTCTCCTGCAGCCCTACGGGGGCCTTTTGGCCTTCCGTGCGTAATTTTTCCTCCAAAGACTTTATCCGCTCTTCTTTCTGCTCAAGCTCTTTTTCCAGTTCCGTATATTCTTCATTCAGCTTGTTAAATTCGACCTTGGGAACCCACTCGCTGTTTTCCCGTTGTTTTTTGAGAGACTTAATTTTTTCTTGAAGCTCTTTGATCTCTTCGTCGTATTTTTCGGTCTTGTGCCTTGAAACTTCAATCGCTTCGTTCTTTTCCTTATTTTCTTTTTCCAGGATCTTGTAGCTTTCTTGAAGCTCCGCAATTTCCCTGTTGGCATTTACATTCTTTGCAAATTCCGCCTGCAACTCTTTATCTTTTTCTACAAACTTGATTTCATACTGATTGCTGCGTTCCTTTAATTTGCTTGCCGCCTCTTCGGCCTTCTCTACCCATTCCTGCTTTTTTTTCAGTTCCCCGTCTAATTCCAGTTCTTTCTTTTTGGATTGTTCATATGATTTTTGCAGATCTTCAAAGCCGGCCTTGAGTTTATCAAATTCCTCTTTGGTCACGCAGGAGCCGGATACTTCTTCCTGCGGTTGCGATTCAGGCACTGCAGGCTTTGGCCTTCCCCATAATAAACGGCTCTCTTTTTTCCTTTTCGGCTTTTCTCCGGGCGCGCTGTATTCTCCAAAAAGCCCGTATGCGGCAAGTCCCAAGCCCGCCAAAAATAAGACCCCTAATAAAATAATCATCCTTGCTTCCTAGGGACGGTTCTCAACTAAGCTCTCAACTGTCTCCCTAAAGGGACAGTTTACGATTATCTTGAGAACCGTTCCTGATTAAATAAAAAAGGGATACCCCCCCCCACGAATTGAAAGGCATCCCTTTTCATGTCTGAGGGTAAACGGTCAGCGATTAACCTTCCCTCTTCGCCAATGCTTTGTCCGCGGACTTTCTTATGTTTCGATCTGTTTAAGCCAGCCCATACTGCTGTTATGCTTTTTCCACTGCCTGATAATCGCATACCCCATCAAATTGAACATCGCGTTAAGGAATAGATATTTTACTATATACGTTCACTTCCGATGCGCGCGGCTCAATCAAGACAACTTTCATAGAATCCGTTCGTCAGTTTACAATTAGGTGTTTAGTGTAACACAAGAAACTGCCGCGGGCAAGCAATTTGAGAGGATCATCCCAGCTTCAGAGCCCAGATTCCCGCAATAATCAGGAAAACTCCGGCCATCTTCTGGGGACTGAACGATTCTCCCAGCAGAAGAACCCCCAAGAGAAACGTGATAAACGGATAACTCCCTGAAACCGGGACGACCCTGGAGACCTGGCCCAGCTTTAAACCGTTATAAAAACAAAATTGCGCTATAAAACTGGCAAGGAATCCGCTTAAAACAAGCAGGAACGCTGAGCGCGGCTCTATCGACTTTATTTCGCGGGGCTTAATCATACATGCCAGGGCCACAAGGCCGACAGCTACTCCGATACAACGGTAAAATAGGCCTACCAGTGGCGTTGATTTCGTCAGCCCGATTTTCTCCAATAAAGGAACGACTCCCCAAATAGACGCACTTATCATGGCCCAGAAAAAAGCATCCATCGATTGCTCCTTTGTTATTATAAGTATACGATGTCTTCGGTATGGTAGGCTGAAAGGAATAAAAGCATATATTCCCGCAAATGGCGGGTAACGAGAAAATTGTTCCTGATGTGTTCTTTCCCGTTCAGGCCAAGCTTCGTTGCGTACTCGGGGCTATTCAGAAGCTGCTTTATGGCAAAACTTGCCCCTTCGACCGAATGGCAGAGAAGTCCCGAATATTTGTGTTTTATCTGAAGAGGGATCCCGCCGACATTGGAAGCAACCACCGGCTTTGCCTTCCACAAGGCCTCTGTCACGGTAAGGCCGAACCCTTCTCGTATTGATTTCTGGACTATGACTGTTGAGGCCCTTTGCAGCGCGTTGACTTCAATATCGTTCTGCGGCAAAAGTAAAATATGGATATCGGGATCGCCTGACGCCGCATTTCTAACCTCTTCAAGCACCTTGGCGCCCTCGGGATCGTCGGTAGCGGTACCGCCGGCAAGAATCAGCTGGCAGACATTGTATTTTCTCACCCGTTTATAGGCTTCAATTACTCCCAGGGGGTCCTTGAGTCGGTCGAAACGCGAAATCTGGGTGATAATCGGCTTATCCTGGGATATATTATATTTCTTGAGCACCGCATCAATTGTTTCCTGAGGGATTTCTTTGTTCTTATCGCTTAAGGGGTCAATGGAATGGGAAACCAAAAACTGATGAATAGGCAATTTTTGAGAAAAGCTCGGTGCAGAAAAAACGGCGGCATCATATTTTACGATAAAGTTTTTTAAAAAACCCCAC
>JAQUON010000090.1 GCA_028717045.1 Candidatus Omnitrophota bacterium
CTTAAGAGCGTGGTCTTGCCGCACCCCGAATAACCCACCAGCCCTACATGAGCACCGGCAGGAATAACAAAATGCATACCGCTTACCACCGGAACTCCTGGCTTGTACCCAAACGATAGGCCTTCTGCTTTTATTTCCCGGATATCTGCGGGCGTATGTGTCCCGACACGGCTTATCCCCGCCCCTTCAGGCTGGTCAAGAAGAACGGCTAGCCTCTCCAAGGGCACTCTGTTTACTACCAGTTGTCCGGCTAACCCCGTTAAGGCGCTGTACGCAACTACGCCTTGGGAGATATACATAAGGATTGCCGAGAGCGTACCGAACGTAATGTCCCCCTTAATGACAAGGAGCGCACCCACGAAACTAATGAGGCCGAAGAAAACCTTGTCTACCAGGCTCGTCGCTAAGCCTACCTGCATTTTCAGGCGCGCGCCCCTCATATTCAAGCGCAAGGCATCAAAAAAATGATGCATATATTCTCTTGATTCTCTCGCAACCGTACCGAACACCTTATGCAGGTACATCCGGCCAAAGAAACTATTCAGCTTCTTATAAATAATCTCGCCCTGGCGAAGCGATAGCCTGCTGAGTTGTTCTGATATTCCGGAAACTATACTCACGCGTAAAAGAACCAGCACCTGATACGACAAAATAATGCCTAAGAGCAGCGGATTCAGCAGCAAGATGATTACAGTAATAAGGAGTATTTTAAGCACAACGCCGATAAAATGTATCAGGGTAACATTGATAATCGTTGAAGCGCTGGTAATATCGTTGGTAATCCTAAAAAGGCTGACGGCGCTGGGCAGGCTTTGCAGCTGGCCCAGAGACTGCCGCCTGATCTTTCTGAATACTTCCCTGTTTAAATCAGCTTCAACTTTAACTACGGTATAATTTTTAAGGTAATCGTAGGCCAGGCTTAGTATAAGGCCGACAACAAAGACCCCGGCTGCCATCATACTATAACCAAGCAGGGCCTTAGGGTCCCTACCGAGAATCCCTTTGTCTAAGATGAATTTTCCGATGTAAGGATTAACCAACCCAAGCACCATCGAGGAGTTCCCGAGCATAAAAATTAACACCTGGATTTTCCAGTAGCGGGCGATAAATTTATTAAAACGCAGGGTAAGCGCAAGGCCTTCTCGTATATCCTTGAATCTCATCAGATAATTCGTATGCACGCGTAACGCTCCTTATTTTTTGCGCGTTATACTTTTGGTAAGAGGGATTCCGTCTAAAACAATTGACTAACTCTACGTTGTTATGTTAACATAAATAAATTAAACGCACGAGTAAAATGAAAACCTTGCCGAAAAATTATATTTTTAAGTTCCAAAATGTTGCGTGGGCGCGCGTAGCCCAGCGATCCGTAGTCGTAATCATCGCAAAAGAGAAAAATTTCCTGAATATCATACATTCTATCTATTCTACCACTCCCTGCGGGTTGGACATCCTTGAAAGCCTCTTAGCCAAACGCCCCCTCCCATCTATTGTCAAATCCCTTGCAAAAAAGTACCGAGTTTCTTCAGGGCGGATGCGCAGTGATGTGCTTGCATTCCTCGGATTATTAACGCAAAAAAGGCTGTTTTCCTCTATTCCATGAACTACTGCTTGAAAGATATCTTCCTGCACAATGTAAAAATCCGGCTGCGCAGCAACCATCCGGAAACCCTAGAATCAATGTGTGCACAGATGCAGTTTCCGAAATTCAGAGCGTACCCAAAATATATCGAGGTCTCCGTCACCCTTACCGTAGAATTCCATGAATTCAAAAATGGCCGCGGAGATTCAATGAGTTCGTATCGCGGCGGATTCCAGCTTTCAAGCTGGACAAAAAACATACAAGTATATGCAAACCGCAGTAACGATAGCATACATGCAAACCTACTCTTGCCCAACGTCCTGCCCCCGGAAACTATCCTTCATCTTGCAATTATCGAGCCGCTAAGGCACATATTGCTTTCTCACGGGATGCACCTATTGCACGCAGCTGCTGTGGTAAAAGGCAAACGCGCGATACTAATCTGCTGCGGTCCGGCAGGAGGAAAAAGTACACTTGCCACTGCCTGCATCAGTAAAGGCTTTGACCTGCTCTCGGATGAATTTGTAATTGTCAAAGGCCGCCAGTTATATTCTTTTCCTCTTAAAATAAAATTAGAGCCAAAATCACTGCCTCACCTGGGTATACGCAGCACAACCAGCGCTGTGTATTCTTTTTATGCGCAAGAACGCTTTCCCGTGAAAATTATTGAAAAATGCAAACCCTCTCTTGCGCTATTTATTTTTAAAGGTAGAAAGCGCGCAATAAGGCCTGCGCTCCTTACCCGCCTCGATGCCTTCGCCCTGCTTGCCCACGATAGAATAAATAGCCTTACCCACCAACAGGATATACAGATGCGGCGCAGCCAAATGCAGGCGCTCGCATATATCGCCGAATCCGCCAAATCGTATGCCGTCACCTATGACCTGGCAAGGGCCATGCGCATACCCGCTATCCTTGAAACACTCATCGGATAATCCCTCTTTTTAATGCCTTTTCAGGACAAGATTACCCGCGGCCTGCAGCAGGGCAAAAAAGAATTTTCTTATCCTCAGCAGGTATGCCATACATACGCAAGTGCCCAGGCCCTCTCCGTGTTTTTCCTTAAGATAGCCGGGCGGCGCAAAAATTACTTTAAAAAGATAGTTGAGATAACGCGTAAGCTTCCTGGGATAAAAACTGAATTTGCCGCCGAATAAAATAAGCACGCATTCAAAAGGTATTTTCGCTTTACTGGCCCTGCCCTCCTTGCGCAACAGAATCGTTTCTTTGTCCCAAAAAAATTGAAAAAGTGTTCTCTTTACCCAGCCAGGTTCAAGCGCTTCATAGGCCCGGGAAGCCTGCGCCATACCGCAAAGCTGGTCGGTAAGAGAGAGCGCGTAGTAGACTATGGTATCAATATCGTATCTTCTCGCAGTCCCAACAATTTTTTGCCAATCTATACTATTACCGTATATTTCAGTCAGCTTTTTGATATCGATAAACCAGATTAAGCCTTCAAAGTTATGACGGGCAAGATTCAGGCAGGCGATAAGCAGGGCATCTTCGCGCGAAGGGACATAGCACGCTTCCCCAGCCATCCGATACGGCCTTGCGCCTTCCCACAACGAATATTCAAAATAGGGAAATTCTAATGCCCAGTTATTCGATTTTAACTCTACGCGTAATCCGTTTTTATGGAAATCATTATGGCTATCAAGGTAACGAATACCCCATTCATCGCAGCCAGGATATGGCTCTTGTAAGCCTGAAAACCCGATATCGCCAAGGGCCTTGCGTGCGCGCATCCAGTCTTTTGGCTCTACCATAATATCGATATCGCCCATCCACCGCTGATAGGAATCTTCATATACCTCGCTGCCAAGGTGTATGCCCTTTGAAAGCAACGCCCTTATGCCGGAGGCGTTAAATGCATTGAGCACTTCAACAAGCAGGTGCCTTTTGCGTGTATCAAGGACCAGCTGGAGTCTGTTTATATTCTCGAATTCGTTCAAAATATCCAGCGGAACTTTTTCTGTGACTCCCATCTGTTTTACCTTTGAGACAAACAGCGGCGAGATAAAATTCCATTTTATTCTCTCAAATAGATAGTCCCAGTTAAGCGTAACGGATAATAAGGCAACAAAGCCTTGTGCTTCTTCCTCTCCCGAAATGCCTGAAGCGATAAGCTTAAGGAGCCGCCTTTCATCCACTAACGCCGCTTTGGTCTTATTATGCGCCGGCCTTACCAGGCGCGCCACGTGCGCATATGCGAAGTAACTTAAACTTACGCACCTGCCGGCAAGAGTCTCAAGGTTTATAATCCTTCCGTTTTTCCTCAACTTTGTTACTTTACCCAACACCTGCGCATGACTTACTGGTTCATCAAAGTGCGCGACATTATCCCCCTTGAGAAAATAAATGGCCTGGGTATCGGCAATCCGTTTTCCCATAAACCTATGTACAATATAGTTGCCGTTCTTTTTATACACGACGATGTCGCCAAAGCAAAGCGCATTGCTTTTTTTGAAATATACTTCGTCTCCGCTTGATATCATCGGTTCCATACTAAAGCCATCGCAGCGTAATGCGACCTCTCTGTCGCCTACCATAGACTCTTCAAGGAGCTGGCGTGCGATAACTTCTGTATGATTAGGCTCAGGCATTTTCAATTCTGGAGTTTACATATATGGATTCATCGTCAGAGGTCATTTCCTTAAGCCTCTGGTAGCAGTGAAGGCAGACCGGATAGAGTTGTTTCTCCCTGAAGCTCCTGCGCAATGATTGGAAACGGCTGTTATTCCAGATTTCCCTCATGCTTTGATTACGCAAATTGCCCATACGCAAGCCTCTCCTGTCAGGCGCGCAGCAGGGGTACACATCGCCATCTATCTCAATGACTGCCCTCTCCCAGGGGAATCTGCATGGCTGTAACGATACAGCCATTTTTTTGCTTTGCGCTGAAGCAAAAAGGGGCGGAAATACCCATGCGCGCAACCTAACCGATGCAAGCAACCGCTTAGCCTGCGTTAACCGTGCATTCGCCAGCTTTTTATGAAACAAAAGCGACTCTTTCTTCATTTTGTCGTCAAAAATAGTAGCGTGCGAAAATCCTACGCCGTCTGCGCCTAAGCGCAGCGCCAGCTGTATATACGCGCCCAATTCTTCTATATTGGACCTCATCAAAACAAGCCAAAAAATAAGTAACGGCCTCCCCCGGACAGGCAACGCGCTGCGGCAGGCATTAAACCTCTGGATATTATTGATTACGTTCTTGAAAGACCCTCCCTTCCTTATGCGCTCATAGGTCTTTTTGGTAGCTGCGTCAACCGAAACAAACAAAGCTTCAAGATTCTTTATAACCCTCAATAATTTCTTGCCCTGCGGCAACAGCGTGGCATTTGAGAAAAGCGACAGTGTAACTTTATATCGCTCAATCAAGTCGAGTTGACGGAAAAAATTCCTGTTCATAAAAGGCTCACCTGCGACACTCAATGTGACGCGCGCCGCATAAGGAAACCCCTCTGTAGCTATTTTACGAAACAGCTTAAAATCCATATCGGCATAACGGCTTGCCTTCGGCAAAGGACACATCAGGCACCTTAAATTACACCTCAATGTATCATTGACTATCAACTCAACAGGCATGTCCCCGGCTATCGCACGCCTCTTGTGAAAAGAAGAATTTGCCTCCAGGATATTTTTTACCCGTAAGGCATCATTATAAGAAAGACCCTTCGTTGTCATAGCCTTGCAAGCCTATACGCTTCTAAATATTTTTCAGCGGCTTTTTCCCAATTAAACGTATCT